>DAOOSE010000124.1:0-3638 GCA_035389625.1 bacterium | reverse complement strand
GCAGATGCTTCAATTACCGGTACGGTCAGTAATGGTAGTGCCACCGCTTCGTTCGTCACAGCCTGGAGTGAAGATGGCGGCTATGCTGAAACATCCTCAAATAATGAGGGCGCTTACTCACTGCAAGTTTCCAGCGGCACAAAGTGGCATATAAAAGCAATCAAGAAAGTCGGACAAGATGTCTACAAATCAAGCGAATATGTTGTCGACCTCACCAGCTCTACCTCTGCCAGTCTTGACATTAAAGTTGAAAAAATGAATTTCACCCTTCCTGAGCCCGTTTCGGTTACCTTTGATCCGACTATCCAACAAACCATCACCGTGGAAGAGGATCTGATCGTGACGATTCCTGCAAACACAATGGCCACCTCCGGACAGGTCACACTCACAATTGACCCAGTAGTGGAATTGCCGGAACAGTCGGATGCCAAAATTACAGATTTTGGCTATGAGATGAAGGCGACCAGTCAAGACGGAGAACAGATTACCAACTTCAGCGGTAGTATTACAGTCGAAGATCATTTCAGCGATACTGCCCTCGATGATCTTAACGTTACGAATGATAATGAGGTTGGCGCTAGTTACTATAGTGAGTCAACTGGGACCTGGGAAGAACTCACATATACCGTTGATGAAGACGAAAACACTGTAACCTATCAGACCAACCACTTTACAAAATTTGCACTGGTCTCAGCTTCCGATACCACGCCACCTTCTAGTCCCACCAACATTGCTGCCACTGGAGGTGATAGTGAGGTTACATTGACTTGGACCAACCCTACAGACACAGATCTGGCCGGAATTAAAATCTACCGCTCAACCGTCTACGGCACCCTGGGAGATATTGTCACAACAATTGCCAACACAAATACTACCAGCTTTGAGAACACCGGCTTGACAAATTGGACGACGTATTACTATACGATCAAGGCTTATGATGTAAGCAGTAATCTCTCGACAAATACCGGTCAGATTTCTAAAGAAGCAGGCCAAGTTTCAGCCACCCCAGGCGTGCTACCGGAAGCCGGACGAAGCGGTAAGATCATAGTACTTCTTCTACTAGCCCCTGTTTGCCTGGTTGGCATCTGGGCTCGTGCCAGATTCCACAAACCAATGCAGTAAATCGTATCGAAAGTTGAGTTTATACTTGATTCTACTTCCAGCCCCTATTAATCTGGCGCTCAGTTTCTGTTTCCGTATTGCGTTGGAAATCGTCTTCTAGTCGATATGTATTGCCGGTTTCTCTGGTGGAAGATTCAACAAAAATTATATCGGTAACCGCTTCAACCCGGTGAATCTGGCCCGGTTGGATGAAGTAGCCTTTTTCCAACTCCATTTCCTTTGTAATAATCTTTCCGGTGTTATCAGAAAGAGTAATTATTGCCTCCCCTTTGATCAGACATAAAGTCTCAATTTTCTCGTCATGATACTGCAAGCTCAACCGTTTGCCTGCTTTGACATAGAGAATTTTTCCAACCGACGGCGCCTCTTTCGGGGTGTAGACAATTTCGTGTCCCCAGGGCTTCTCAATCTTTGTTTCGAATGGGTTTGAATAATATTTTTTCATATCAATGATAATATCATATTATTGCTGATAATACCCACCCCCAGGGCTTAAATTGCCAACCAGTGAATTTTATGCCTTGGATGATACTAAATTTTGTTGGTTAACTCTTGAGAGAACTTCATAATAGATTGATCTCGCTTGACTTCTTTTATTCCCAATGCACAGAATATCAAATCTTCCAACTGCACTTAAAGCGCCTGTGTTAAAAATTACCACGCCGCTTTCCGTAGTTTTTGAATACTTTAGATCCCTAAATATGTTTCGCAGTTGCTTAAAATGACCGTTTACCAAAGAAGGAACAGTAAAATCCCGGCTGAAGTAGTACAAAGGACTGGATGAGCGCTTTCTAATCTTTCTGGTCGCAAGACCCGGGTAGAAGGTCCCAGTCTTTCTAATGTTAGCTTCTACCCAATAGTAATGACTCTTCTTGTCCTTAATTAGATCAAGACCAAGGAACCCGAAAAACCTCTCTTCAATCAATCGTTCGGTCAGATTCTTGATATCTTTTTGCAACGTTTTATATTCAATACTGCTAATCGAGCGTGCTGGATAGCTACACCCTTCGTACCATCCTTCCCTCCCTCCCAGGATTTGGTCATGAGAGGAAACAACTTGCCACTTTTTGTCTTGATCAATATTTATTTGAAGAGAGGGAGAGAATAAGATATCGGGCACCCATTCCTCAACTACAACACCGCTATTCTCTTGAGCTTGAGCAACTTTAAGTAAAGCAGATTCTGCAAGTAAGCATTTTTGTTTGTCCGAGGCTTTTTGAAATTCCTCCAGACTGATTTTTGATGCTCCGGCACCTGATACACCCTCGTCAATTTTAATAACTACATTCTTTGCACCACCATTGAAAAGAATTGAGCATTTTTTAATTATCTCATTAGTAGAATAAACTCTCTCAAATCCCGGCGGAATTTGCATAGTTAACTCTCTGGCAAGCTTACGGAAACCGCTCTTTGTACCGTATTTTTCAGCTACTTCAGAATTTCCCCAGAGATTTTTCGCAATTTTATTAGCAAATTCCCGTTCCGATCTAGTTAGGTTATATGTGTCCAAAATGTACTTCTCACTAGAGAGTGCAGATAGCTCCGCAATTAACTTCTGATCATAAAACAACGAATCATAGCTTAATTTTGGGGAAACAGAAGCAGTCAAAAATCGGCAACCTTCAAAATTCCAGCCAAGACTTTCTAAATATGCAAGATATTCTGGATCGATTTTGCTTTTGGTAACAATGACATCCCCTTTTTCCGCACAAATTACCCCCCTTTGATCAAAATTCAAAACTCCCGGAACAACCTCAATTCCCTTAAAGGTCATGTTATGACATAAAATTTTCTTTTTGCATTTATTCAAATTAGACCTCAAGGATTTAATTAGAGATAGATGGATGGCAACCCTGCTTGAGCCGCCCTCCGGGATCACTCCTTCTTGTCGCCCTGAATAGGATGACCCTCCTTCTGCTCGTCCCCTGACCGAGACTCCAAGAGGCATTTCCCGAAGGAAACCCCCGAGAAGAGTCGGGCTGTACCAGTAGCAAGCCCCGAACAGTAGGAGAAGGAGAGCTATCACCGGTAAAACTATCCACACTGCTTGCACCCCCTTTCACAGATAGCCATATCGAACTCACGATATTTTCTTGATCTTCTCCCAAGGAAGCTTCAAATCATCTCTGCCAAAATGCCCATAGGCAGCAACCTGACGGTAAAGCGGCTTTCGTAATCCCAGGTTCTTGATAATCATGCCTGGACGCAGGTCAAAACTGCTTTCAATCTTCCGGACAATCTCTTCGTCGCTAACTGTTCCTGTGCCATAAGTATTAACGTAAACAGAGAGCGGCTCCGGTTTACCGATAGCATATGCCAGCTGAATTTCGCATCTCTCAGCCAGGCCCGAACCAACCACGCTCTTGGCAACCCATCTGGCGGCGTAAGCACCGGAACGGTCAACCTTCGACGGATCCTTGCCGGAGAAGGCACCGCCACCGTGCCTGGCATAGCCACCGTATGTGTCAACAATAATTTTACGACCAGTCAAACCTGTATCGCCATGAGGACCACCT
>DAOOSE010000123.1:0-3646 GCA_035389625.1 bacterium | reverse complement strand
TGGCAATGAGGGCAATGAATACAATATCATAACACAGGCTTTTCTTTATAAGTTCATGAACGACAAGTTCAGCTATGAAGTTAAAGAGCTGGATCCTAAACTGAAAAACGCGGCAAACTGGGAACAGGAAGTAGCGAAATATTCCGATAAACAATATGACATGCTTCTTTTAAGAATGGGGCCGGACAGCGCCAAGCTGAAAAGAGAGCATTTCCTGTCCAATTTACATAACCGACAAAACAGCGAAGAATTTGCCAAGCTGTTCGATGATACTTTGCGCGACATCGCTATCTTTAACAATGAGATCTTCTCCGTAAAGACCGGACGTGGCGCAAAGGTTACCCTTTTCGATGAATTAAGCAATTACATCTCAGACAGCTCAAAGCGTGACGACTTCTGTCGTGCCATCGTGAATCAGCTTGTCAATTTCAGCTTTGAGAAGATTTTCCATCAGAAGTTCGACTTCTTCTCCACAATCTTTGAGTATCTGATCAAAGACTATAATAAAGACGGCGGCGGGAAATATGCTGAGTACTACACGCCTCATGCCGTTGCCAAGATCATGGCATCTATCCTTGTGGATAAGCCGGTCAAGAATGTCACCTGCTATGATCCGTCAGCAGGCTCCGGCCAGTTGCTTATGAACCTTGCCCATGCTATTGGTGAGGATCGATGCACGATCTATTCGCAAGACATCTCGCAGAAGTCCTCAAGCATGTTGCGTTTGAATCTGATTCTCAATAATCTCGTCCATTCGATCCAGAATGTTATTCAAGAAAATACGTTGTTGAATCCGTACCATAAAGTCGGCGATAAGCTGATGACTTTTGATTATGTTGTTTCCAATCCGCCCTTTAAGCTTGATTTCAGCGACTGGCGCGATGATCTGGATACAAAACAGAATAATGCCCGATTTTTTGCCGGAATACCAAAGATACCCAAAAAAGAAAAAGATAAGATGGCAATCTATTTGCTTTTTATCCAGCACATTATGTTTTCTTTATCGCCTAAGGGGAAAGCCGCGGTTGTTGTTCCGACAGGTTTTTTGACGGCGCAAAGTGGAATTGAGAAGAAAATACGCCAGAAGCTCGTGGATGAAAAAATGCTTCGTGGTGTTGTGTCGATGCCCAGCAATATCTTTGCGACTACCGGAACCAATGTCTCCGTCTTGTTTATAGATAAGGCTAACACAAAGGGCGATATTGTTTTGATGGATGCATCAAAATTAGGAACGACGATCAAGGAAGGGAAAAATCAGAAGACTTTTTTGTCCCCAAAAGAAGAAAATCGAATTATCAAGGCTTTCAATGAGCATAAGACAGAGGAAGATTTTACGGTCGTGGTTTCATATGACCAGATAAAAGACAAAAAATATAGTTTTAGTGCAGGACAGTATTTTGAGGTCAAAATTGATTATGTGGATATCACCAAAGATGAATTTGAAGAAAAGATGAAAACGTATTTCGAGAATATTAATTCTATGTTTGTTGAATCGAATAAGATTGAGGGTGAGATTAAAAAAAGATTAGCGAATTTAAAATATGAGTAATTTAATGTTGGCAAATAAATATTGTGAGGCGGTTTTCGACGGCACGCATGAAACTCCTAAACAGGTTGAGTTTGGACACCCTCTTGTAACTTCAAAACATATAATGCGTAAAAAGCTCGATCTATCTTCAGCTTATCATATTTCATCAGAAGACTATCATTCAATACAAAGGCGGAGTTCTGTTTCTCAATGGGATATTTTGTTTAGTATGATCGGTTCCGTCGGAGAAGTGTATCTCGAAAAAAGCCATAAAATACCTTACGCAATTAAGAATATCGGAGTTTTTTCATGCAAAAATGAAAGCAGGGCTAAATGGCTCTATTATTACTTGCAAAGTCCAGCCGCAAAGTCGCATATTCAAAGATATCTAAGCGGAGCTGTTCAGAAATTCTTACCACTTGGCGCATTAAGAAGTTTTCCTGTTCAAGATTTTAATTCTGATTCTCAAGATGTGATTGAAACCCTTTCCTGTCTTGATTCTAAAATTGATCTCAATAATCGCATCAATACCGAATTAGAAGACGTGGCAAAAGCGCTCTATGATTACTGGTTTGTGCAGTTTGACTTTCCGGATAAAACCGGCAAGCCTTATAAGTCCAGCGGTGGGAAGATGGTTTGGAATGCAGAATTGAAGCGTGAGATCCCGGAAGGATGGATGGCGGGAATATTAGGTCAACAGTGTCAAATTACTCGGGGCGTAACATACAATAAAGAGGATGTAGCTGATCTTGACGATCAAAATGCCACTCCAATACTCAGGGCTACTAATATTAGCAATAGTGAAATTGATTTAAAAGACATGGTTTATATACCCAGAAATTTGGTTTCAAATGAACAGTATCTCAGTATGCTCGATATTCTCATAGTTATGTCAAGCGGGAGTAAGGACCATATCGGTAAGAATGCGTTTTATTACTTTTCAAAAAAAACTGCTTATGGGGCATTCTGCTCAAAAATAACACCGAGCAACGACTATAGGCTCTATGTTAACGTTTTTATGCATTCTCAATTTTTTAAGACATATATAAGAAACTATTGTCTGGGCACAAATATTAATAATCTCACAAATGAGCATATTACGGAATGCCCCTTGTTAATTCCGGATGAGAACTGTATCGCGATGTTTAACGAATTTTCTACCCCCATTTTTAATAAAATTGGTTCAAATGTTCGTGAAAATCACGAGCTTGCTGATCTCCGCGATTGGCTTCTTCCTATGCTCATGAACGGACAGGTTAAGGTGAATTAAGTGCCAGTAATATTATCAATTACAGTGCGGGAGAGATTATCATGATCGATAAGATAATTGAACGAGTTGGTTGCTATGCATGGCCAGCCATTGCCTTTGTTGCGGGGCTGATCGCAAAGCATATTTTTGATATTTACGCGAATAAAATATCGAGATTGCAATACTCGATCAGCAAATCTTTTCTTGGCGCTTCAGGTCATGATAATTATTTCGGGAAAGTTCAGGTTTTGCACAACGATAGACCAGTCGAGAATCTTTATCTTTGCAATTTAACACTTGTCAATACGTCCAATAAAGATTTTAAGGATATAGAGATAACAGTATGGTGTGACACGAACAGCATCATTTTAGTTTCAAGCGCTTTCAAGTCGGGAACTATAAATCCGCTTTTGTTGACTGATAAGTATATTCAAGAATGCCAAAATATTAATGAACAGAATCTGGCGCTGGTATGGTCACGAAGACCTTATCGAATACCTGTTTTGAATAGAGATGACAATGTCGTCTTTTCGTGCCTTGTCACCGGGATCGCCAAAACACAGCCTAACATTTATCTGGACTGTGAGCATCCCGGGTTAAAAGTCGAGGCAAATTTCATACAGCCTGAATATTTTTGGGGTGAGAACAAAAATCTGGGGGCATTGTACGGGCTATTTATTTCCGCGATAGTTTCAATATTCGTTGTGTACTATTTACAATCAAAAGTTTTGATTGCTGTTATTGTTTTCTTGCTTGGGGCGCTTTGCTTGCTCCCGGGCGTTATCGCGTTAAAGATATCGAAAAAAATACGCAAAATCATAAGATAGTCATGTTATGGCATATGAAAAGGATTTAATGTTTTGTCATGA
>DAOOSE010000122.1:0-3674 GCA_035389625.1 bacterium | reverse complement strand
AAAAAACAAGATTAAGCAGGTTTGCACCAGAGACTATATCAGCCCAGAGGAGCACACTGTTGACTTCGTCATACTTTTTATTCCAAACGAGATGATCTTCAGCTACATCTATGACACTATGAATGACGTCTGGGAGGAGGCGATGAACAAAAAGGTAATTCTGGCAGGCCCCTTCAGCTTCACCGCGATTTTACGCATGGTCAAGCAAGCTTATACGAATTTTTCATACCAGAGCAACCTACAATCAATTATCCAGCTGATACAAAAGTTTGATAGCGAATACCAGAAATACAACGAAGAAGTAGATAAGCTAGGGGAGAGAATAGCTTCTACTGGAAAACAATTTGAGCATGTATCAAATACCCGCCACCGTCAATTGAGCACCATTGTTGACAAAATCAAGAGTCAGCATATTATTGAGAGTAAGGTTTCAGAAGGAAAACTTCTTGAAGAATAATAAGCTACAGTCATTATTCATCGCACTTGTTCTGCTAGCAATAGCAATTTTAGCTATTTTTATTATTGCTAAAAAGGCGGAGGCCCCGATTAAGAATGACACAACGGAGCCTGCACAGACCGAAAACCCACCAACCAAAACTCCGCCGCCGGAAATAAAACCGCAAGATGTTCAGGCGGCAGAAACCCCCGACACAGCCAAAATCAATATTTCGGAATTGAAAATCCCGATACTGATGTATCATCACATACGGGATTACAACGATCCTAATGACAAAATAGGGACTAACTTATCAGTCTCCATTGAAAACTTTTCAAAGCAATTAGACCTCTTGGTATCAAGGGGATACAAGACTACAAACTTTCTTGATATAGAGAGAGGCAAAGTCCCGGACAAGCCAGTCATTCTTACCTTTGATGATGGCTATGATAATTTTTACAAAAATGCATACCCGGAGCTTAAAAAACGATCAATGACGGCAGTTGCCTACGTCATTACGACACCTCCTGGCGGCAACTACATGACAACTGATCAGCTGAAGGAGATCTCCTCAAATAATATTGAGGTCGGTGGACATACTGTCTCTCATCCGGATCTTACAAATATTTCCTTTGAACGTCTCACGAAAGAGGTAAGCGAAAGCAAGAATATCCTTGAGGAGAAACTAGGAAGCAAAGTGATTAGCTTTTGCTATCCTGCTGGTAAATACAACGATGCTGTCATGACTGCTGTAAAATCGGCCGGTTATTCTTTTGCAACCACTACTAAGTCAGGGCGTGCTCATTTTGATAAATCACTCGAACTTCAACGATACAGGGTCAATCAAGACACCAAAATTTCCTCTTTTATTCCATGATTAAAATAGTAACCATAAAAGACCTGTCGAGCCCAATCCGTCTCGACCAGTATTTGCATCAAACCTTTCCTGAATACTCAAGAAATTATTTTGTTATTCTGATCAAAGATAAAAGGGTTGCTCTTAATGGGAAAGATGCCAAACCAAGCACACTTTTGAAGGAAAATGACACACTCTCAATAGATTTTGCTGAAAGAATTATTGAGGATCACCTGGAACCATTCGATTATCCACTTGATATTTTATTTGAAAACGATGAGGTGATTGTCGTGAATAAACCTGCAGGAATGTCCGTTCATCCTGCCCCGGGGACAGGATCTGAAACACTGGTAAATGCACTCCTGGCTCACCATCCCAATATCAATCAAGCAGTTCTCGAGAAAGATAATCTTCTCTCTGCCATGCGGCCCGGACTTGTCCACCGCCTGGATAAGGATACGACCGGAGTAATGATAATCGCGAAGACATCCAGGGCTCTTCATTCATTATCACTCCAAATCCAACACCGGGATGTCAAAAAGATTTATTTGGCCATCTGTTATGGCTGGCCCAAAAAAGAGAGCGGAAACCTACTAAACTATCTTGGTCGCCACCCGAAGGATAGAAAAAAATACACTGAAGTTGGTGAATCAGATGGAAGAGTGGCTATCTCTGACTATAAGGTCATAAGCTATATGACTGACAAATTTGAAAATAAGGTTTCCCTTGTTGAGTTCTCTATTAAAACAGGGCGAACGCACCAAATCAGGGTTCAGTCCAAACTTGCAGGATTTCCAGTCCTGGGAGATGAAAAGTATTTTTCCAGAGATAGCAGTAAGGCTTCTAGGCAAAACATGATTTTGCGGCAGATGCTGCATGCACACTCCTTAACGATAACACTACCCGGCGACAAGAAGAAAGCTACCTTCGTAGCTCCATTGCCCTTCGATTTCAACCACACCCTGGAGCAATTTCATACATAGTGTGATAGTTCTATTACTCACTCCTGTACCCAATTTGACCCTAGTCAAAAAGTTATGATAGTGTATGATTATCTTACTACTTAAAAAGATGAGGTTACGATGGAACGGGAGAGAATCACTATTTCAATAAAGAAAGAGGTACTCGACAAGATTGATTGTGTTATCGATGGCATGAATATTCGAAATCGATCTCACGCCATAGAATCACTCTCACTTAAAGGCTTGGGACAGACCCAAACTAAAAAAGCTGTAATCTTACTTGGAGGTAATGATGCAATTAAAGCAGTTCCATCAAGTAGGGCCATATTAAAACAGCTTCAAGAAAGCGGATTTGCCAAAGCCTTTATTGCGGTTGGCTACTTGGCCGAGCAAATCAAAAAAGAGCTTGGTTTCGGCGAAGAGTACGATCTTGATGTCCGATATTCGGAAAAGGGTGAAGGCTCAGCAGGAGCTCTCAAGAATTTATCTGAAGAATTTGATCAAACCTTTGTTGTCTATAATACGAAATCAACTCTTGATGTCTCTCCGGACATACTATTAAGCTTCCATCAAAAACACAACTTTCCCGCATCGATTTTTACCAACAATCTTGAGACCAACGAAGGTATATATGTCTTCGATTCTATTGTTCTCAATCGAATTCCGGATGGTTTTGCTATGATCGAGGATGACTTGATACCGGAACTCATTAAAGCGCAAGAGGTGGTCTTCTTCCCATTGGCAGTTAATTGACAGCCTATTGTCCTGGGTAGTACTATATACTAGAATTGTATACATAAGCCTTAGTCACGGGACTGAAGGTAGGATTAGCATAAAGAAATATATCCTGGAGAACAAATGAGAACACGGTTATGGATTTTATTTGGATTTATCATCCTGATCATCGCCCTTGCAGTTAACATTGACCTGCCCAAAGGACTTTTTTGGGGGGACAAACTGAAAGCGTCATTGGGACTTGATCTCGTCGGTGGAACGGAGCTCATTTATGAGGCTGACCTATCTCAGGCAAAAGATCGCGTAAAGGATCTCGAAAACTTGAAAACCGTCTTCGAGAAGCGGATCAATGAGCTTGGAGTAGCAGAACCAAGTCTTCAGACCAGTGGGGGAAACAAAATTATTATTGAACTTCCAGGAATTAAGGATATTGACCAAGCAATCAATCGCATCGGAGCTACGTATGAACTAAATTTTATGACTGAAGGCACGGCCGAAAACGGTGTCCAGCTCAAGGATTACTACGATCCGACCTTTACCTATCCTGGATACTGGGCAAAAACTGACTTAACCGGAAGAAATTTAGAAAACGCGGATGTTACATTCAATGGATCACAGAATTCTATTCAGTCCGAGCCAGTAGTTTTGATACGATTCGACAACGTCGGTAAGGAAAAGTTCCGCG
>DAOOSE010000121.1:0-3708 GCA_035389625.1 bacterium | reverse complement strand
GCTAACGCCTGGGCGGTGGTGGTCACAGGATCGGGATCGACAAAAGAAGAAGCCATCAATAACGGTTTGCGGGATGCGGTAGAGATGTACACAGGCACTTTGGTTTACGGGGTGACGGATGTCGAAGATTATCAAGTCCGGAAAGATCAGATCGTCGCCGCCTCGCTGGGCCATGTGAAGAAATACCGGATAATCAAGACGTCAAAGATTGACGACCTTGTCCTCGTCACACTGGATGTCAGCCTCGCGGAGGAAAAGATAGAAAGGATTGTTCGCGACAATGTCAAACTGCTCACTTACGAGGATGTCCTGCGCGACTACAACAACGTGACCCAGCGGCAAGACCAGATCCGGAAACTTATGGACATGATGAGGGTTCTGGCCGGACGTCCGGTTCATGAGAAATACGGCGTCATTTATGAAGGCTACGAGATCAAGCGCATCGGCGCCACTCAGGTGGATTTGATTCTGAATGCCCGCGTTACGCTGAATTCCTTCTACAGCAGGGCCTACAATGAAATTCTTAAGCATCTCTCCCTGCAGGAAGACTCGTCTGATACCTGGCTGGCAGGGGGAAATTATCGGATCGAGTCCGGCCGTCTCACCAATGACCGCTATTACATTGCCGATGATATGGAGGCTTCAACCATCGATGATGTTCGCGCTCAGATTCACGTCAATGGAGTGCCGGTGGAT
Source organism: bacterium (assembly GCA_035389625.1). Lineage (GTDB taxonomy): Bacteria > Patescibacteriota > UBA1384 > XYA2-FULL-43-10 > 1-14-0-10-43-13 > DAOOSE01. The sequence continues at coordinate 3,012 of DAOOSE010000121.1, read as the reverse complement.
CAATGCCGGAAGTACCGCGACAATCTGATGGTGGTTTACAATCCGGCCGGGATTGCCGGTGCATTTGTAAAGGGTTTCCCCAGGGCTTTCAAGCAGGCATGGAATGAAGAGCCGCTAACTACCGACAAAAAGCTCATAAACGTGGGGATCAAAAACTCGAAGATTCTTCCTCCGGAGGGTTTGCCGCTGAAAATCAAATACCGAATACAGGATTCAAAAGACATCAAGTCGCTCTGGACGCTGAAGCTGAAAATGGGCAACTGTGCAGAAGGGAAATAGGCAGGTATGCGTTTTCAACCGGCGAAAAATATCGCGCTGTTTCTAAGCTTCATCGCTTTGAGTTTGATAATCTCCATGCCTGCGTATTGCTGGGATCGCGACGACAATATTGAAAAAGCAGTCCGGGATTTCAAAGGCAGTTATCAAGAAAGCGGCATGAGCCTTATGCGCAGTCAGGTCAGCAGCTGTTATAAAAGCGCCCTGAAGACGAAGAATAAAAAGAAGTTCGAATACTGCGCCGCTTACGACCTGTCAGCGTATTTTCTGGACAATCAGATGGCACAGCAGTTGAATTACCCGCCATTTGAAGGATTTGATCTGGATACAGCTTCCAAAAGGATTGAATCCGGATTGATAAAACTGGGCTACAGTGAACAGCAACGCAAAAGTGAAGCCAAGTTTATTGGCGAGACTACAGCGAAGTGGTTCAATACCGTCTTGCGAACCGATTAATGCATGAAAGCACAGTCAGCTCTCGCCGGTAAAAAATATCTGTCCATGACACCATAACAAATGCCCTTTTGCATTTTAAACAAGTATTGAAATCTCAAAACGTACAGATATATTCTCACCTTTCATTCATTATTGGCAGCAGCGCCTGCGATTCATTTTAATTTATAAAACAGATTCAGCAATCACAAATAGATGGCCGGACATACTGATCAACAGCATATCCGGCCGAACCATTATTTCTTTTACCGGCGCGAGCTTTATACGGTTATTATTTGCCGATTCCCAATACCAAAGGTCCATACAGCCATCTTAATGCTTCAGTTCCAAAGCAAAGCCAATAGACGAGCAATACTGCGGATAGAATCATGATCCATATCGTCACTGTTTTCTTCATTGTCAGATACTCCTTTCCGGTTTTACATGGTTCAGATCAGCTCATGAAGCTGTTTGGTTCAGCTTATTATTGAGATCATACATCAACACTGCCGCTACCGTTGATACATTCAATGAGTTGACCATTCCATACATGGGCAGGTGAACAACGGCATCGGATAATGCAATAATTTTCTGACTGACACCCCTGTCTTCTCTCCCCAGTACCAGGCACACTGGAAACTGATAATCTGCATTCCGGTAGTCGATGCTGATGGTTGCAATCTCTGCCGTGACGATAAAAACGCCCTTCTCCTTCAATTGCAAAACCGTATCAAAAGCATTTTCTCTGTGTTCCCAGTCAATCCATCGTTCCGCTCCAAGTGATCCTTTGCGGACCTTCCTGCTGGGCGGCAATGCTGCGTCTCCGCAGATCAACACCTTCTCCACCAGAAGCGCATCGGACAGTCGGAGGATCGTTCCCACGTTATGGGCACACTTCAGACCATCCAGTACAAGATAGATCGGGTTTCTTTTAAGTTTGTGAAACTCTTTCCGGCAGACCTTGCCGCTACGGATCTCATTCTTGGTTAATTGTCTGCTTTCAGTTTCCTTCATGTGACACCTCCGTTAAGTTTAGTTTTCTCAATAATTTCTATACTTAACGAAGGAATCTCAGATTGGTGTCAGTTGGTGGTTGAGGGCGGGTTTTGGAACGTCAAAAATAACAAGTTTTAAGCAATTATTCCTATATCACTGCCAGATCGCGCCGCATTCCAAAAGATTAGAACCCTTATACGGTTTCCCAGGAGATAATTTTTCTAACTATATATTTACGGGAATAAAGTTTGTGTATCGGTCGGCCGTTCAAATTTCCACAGTCGTCATGGGCTAGCGACTTTAATCAGGCCGATGCTAGTCAACTCCCATTGCAGTAACCAGTCCTTTTCATCTTCTACAGCGGCAAGAGTCAGTTTTAGTCAGCTGGTTTCAGTCGCTGTTTGGCATTTGCTCACGGGCCACTTACCCGGAGCCCATTTTTGAAGATGGAATGGATTGGAATGGATGATCAAAGGGCGTATGCTGCCGATTGGCGAGCTGGCAAACCCCCATGACAGAGCGTGGAATAGTTTTCACCTCAAGTCGTGCCGCTTTTTGATCATCCAATTTTTTACCGCAAATCCCACCTGTTCTTTCCGCTCAACAAAAGTCTAAATTGCCTGCCTTATGATAATCTTTCAATCCAGATCCATTTCTGTTTCACCTCTCCATTTTACCCCGTAAGAAAAAGAAAAAATTGAACCCCCATCCTCCAGGTATGATTCATTTTTCCAGCTCCGGCATGAGTCGGATGTACATGACAGATAATTTGGTGCTTCAGAGATTGATAAGACTCCATCTCGGACCGACGTCAGCTTCAGAACAATAAGATTTTCCCTTTGTGTTCCACGCGCCGGCTCTTGCCGATCATAAAAACATTTCATGCTTTCATTTTCACTATGGGAAATTGGGCCACCGTGTCATTTCTGTGATTGTTAAGTTGATTGCCGGCAAGAAACAATTGGTCATCCAGTTTACGGATTCAATCTTCAGTAGTTTTCTTCAGTATTCAGATTATTCCTATAGAAATTATATGGTTATCAAACACTGAAGGAGGCATAAAATGAAGACAATCACATATATCATCACCATTGTCTTTACGGTATTGATGGCGTCGTCAGCTCTTGCCGGCGACATCGTCGGAAACTATTCCTTATCCAACGACAGAGGGCTTGTGCAAGTCAAATCCGTCGATGGAAACAAGATGTCCGTTGATATTGTGTATGCGACCCGAAAGGGAAAGCTCATCATATTGACGGGAGTTTTTGCGGATTATAATTCGCAAACGCGCCAAGCTGTTTATTCTGA
>DAOOSE010000120.1:0-3741 GCA_035389625.1 bacterium | reverse complement strand
CCTGCTTTCAATGCTCTTGTTTATAAGTGCATGGAAAGGGGGGAGCCATTTCGGCTGATCTGAAATGGCTCGTGCATACCCCCTCCTTACCCTCCTTTCGTTGCTACCCTTGATGATGAGACTGGTTTACCTGGCTCTCGCAGGAAAGGCACCAGTAGGTAGCAGATTTGCACATGATTATCCTTCACCCTTCTTCTCACTTGAACCTTTGCGGTCCGCCTTCGCGTACCATTCGTTTTTCAAGTGATGGCCTTGTGCCTGGCCAAACCGTTCTCGGTCAGCGAGTCACTCGACGCCTCCTGGCTTAGAACGCCTGGGAGAAGGTCATCAGCCGTGCATGTTCGTGCACGGTCAGCTGAACCTTCGTGCCCTGGTTGAGCTTGAGCTCAACCGACGCCCCGTTGCCGAGGAAGCTTCTATCAACTACCCCCACTTTGACGCGGGAAGTAAGCTGATAGTCGAGCCTGAGCTTGTGCCAGGGGCCGCTTCCACCGTCCTCAAAGAGGTAACAAGCGGAAAAGCGGTCTTTGCCAGCCCAGATCCAGCCACCGATCCTGTAGGAAGGCGTAGCCTGCTCAACCCCGTAGCCCAGTCCTGCTTCGAGCCAGGAAACCGGGGCGTAGGTCAAACCTGCATAACCCTCCGACCAGGATGCTGACGCGTAGAGGTAAGTGAATACCCCGACTTGCTTACTCAGGCTTTTGGTCGCAAAGACCGAAAAGACCTTTTGGCCGGTCGAGAGATTCGACTCAATCTCTAGCGTGGTAGCTGCCTGCGCAGCCTGTGCGTATAGCCCGAAGGCTAACACCAATGCTGCTGCGGTCGCTTTCGCTTTGGTCATCTTGTCACCCCCTCCCTGCCCTCCATAGCCGCTTTGCGCGGAGGAGGGTCGTTGTGTGATCCTACTGCCGGCCTTCCCCCAACAACTGTCAAGGCGTGCCGGTTCAACTGTCCGCCTTAATCAAGAGTCTCATCTTCTCTCGACTAGATTGGCCGTTGATCGGGGAACATTCTTCAACTCTCCACCCTCGGTTAGAGCCATTATCTTGGAAGATAACGGCTCGGTCCGAAAGTGCTGGTTTTTCCGGGAACCCAGCAAACCTCATGACTGCCCTACGTGGTCACCTATCTTTTGGTGACAGGCACCACGTAGAGGGCGGCCTCAAGCAGCAGTATGACTGCTACCCAGGCCAGTGGCGGCCAAAAGTTCACAATATCACCCCCTTTCCCTGAGAAAGGGCGATAAGCCCTTGCTCAGTGTGACAAAGCATTGTATCATAATGTTTATTATTTGTCAACCCTTTGGGATGACAAATTGATATTTTGTCCTATTTAGAATATAATCTGTATAATAAATTTGCCGCTTACATTTTAAAAAAGAGAAACGAAATGGAAGAAGAATTACTTCAATTGGGCTTTAGTCAGCACGAGGCAACAATATATTTGTCGCTGATTGACTTGGGTAAGGCTGGAGCAGGGGAGATTATCCGCAAGACCGGACTTCATCGTAATATTGTTTACGAGACGCTGGATAAGCTGATTCGCCGCAAGCTGGTGTTCAAACTTGCTAATAAAAAAATTGCTTTGTATGAATTAGCTGATCCAAATAGGATACTCGTTGAGCAAAAGGCGCAAGTGGATCTGGCCGAGAGAGTTGTCTCCAAATTATCTTCTCGCGCTGATGTCAAGCAGGAAGTGGTTATTTATGATGGAATTGATGGTTTTCGGGCTTCAAGCATGGATCAGGTCGAGGGGATGAAGCCTGGTAGTACCATTCACGTTCTTGGTGCGGTTGGCGACCGCTGGTTTGAACTTATGGGAAACAAAGTTGAAGCTTACGAGCGCATAAGACTGAAAAAGAAGATAACGATGAAAGAGATTCTTTATGGCTCGTCCAGCATGGAACAGGACAAAAGGTTGGCAGCCAAAACTGGTAATCTATACAAGATTCGTGTCCTGCCGAGAGAATTTGAGACGCCTGCCAATATGGTAGTGATCGAAGATATGATTGTTTTGCAGACCCTGGTAGAGCCGTATTCGGCGGTTCAAATAAAAAATCCTGCCTTAGCACAAGCATATTTGAACTATTTCAATGCCATGTGGGAGCAGGCCCAAGATGTCTAAGTGGGTGGGTGTGGGAGCAGGAATTAAGAATTAAGAATACAGCATTCGATGGTTATCAATGAGTAAAGACTGGATCCCGGATCGTGGTCCGGGATGACAGCATTCTATGGATAAAACCAAAAACAAGCTCACGGGCAATTCCGGTGAGGATGCGGCGGCTAATTATTTAGAGTCCATCAGCTATAAGCTATTAGCTCGCAATTTGCGTTTGCCTTTTGGTGAGATTGATATCTTGGCGGAGGAGAGGGGAACTATTGTCATTGTCGAGGTCAAGACCGTCCGCGGATCAGGATTTGGCCTGGCACAGGAATTAGTCAGGTTTAAAAAGCAAAACAAACTTTTGCTTCTGGGCCGGGCGATGGAGCAACAATATCCAGGCAAAGCTATTAGAATTGATGTAATTGGTATCGATATGAGTGAGAATCCACCGAGAATTGAACATTTGATCAGTGCTGTTGAAAGATAAATACTTGCATTGTAACCAAAAAAGGTTACAATTGTAACCATAATGAGTTACGAATCACATTCAAATTTCCTTGGATTTTTCAAATCAAAAGTTCGCAGGCTTCTGTTTTTGAAGTTTGTTTTGAATCCAGGTCAAGAATTTTATGTTCGCGAATTAGCACGTTCCTTTCAACTCCCTGCCAGCATGGTTCAACGCGAGATCAAAAAAATTGCTGAGACAGGATTCTTGGTGTCGAGAAAAGTTGGCAATATTATCTTTTATAAAGGTGACAAGAAGAATCGATATTATACATCAATTCGCGACTTGGTCTTGAAAACGGTCGGAATAGGTGAATTACTTCGGCCCAGAATAAATTCCATCGATTCTATTAACATTGCCTTCATCTACGGTTCGTATGTAACAGGAAATTTTGATAAAAACAGCGACATTGATGTTCTGATCGTTACCAAAAAAGAATTCTCCGATCTCGAATATGAAAAAATAAATAGCGAGATGGCGGAGGTTGAGGCAATTTTGAGTCGTGAGATTAATCTTGATTTCTACAACGAGGAGGAGTTCAAGAAAGAGATTTCTGACAGCACGTATCTAAAGGATGTATTAAGTAAACCAAAGATATTTGTTAAAGGAGGAGAGGATGGGCTTCGATTACTCACAGCTCAATAAGCAGAGAATTGATTTTGTGCAGATAAACAAAATTCTAAAGAAGGCTTTTTCAAATATTCAAACAGCCGGAAAAATAGTTGAGTTTGATAACGAAATTTCAGCTTTACGGCGGCATATGAGGGGATGCTCAAAACCACACTTGCGCTGATGTTATCTTGTGGGTATCGCCCCAAAACTCAGTTGGGTCATCATGCTGTGTTGGTGGAATATGCAAAATTTGTGCTTAAGCAGTTTTCTTCGCTTACAGAGATTTACGGACGAATGAGGAAGAAGCGAAATAAAATAATATACGAGACAGAAACTGTCAGCAAATCGGAAGCACAAAGAGCAGTAAATATGGCCACAAAATATTTCAAAGTGGTAGAGCAAAAGATATCAGAAGACAATCCGCAACAGAAGCTCTGGCAACCATGATTTTTTGTACCTCCTTTTGACTTTGTACTCTGAACTTGGTAATTTTGACTTATGATTATTACACGTTTTGCACC
>DAOOSE010000119.1:0-3750 GCA_035389625.1 bacterium | reverse complement strand
ATGGATGTCATCTTATCATCGGGAACCGCAAAACTCGAAACCGCATGAATAATTATGGTGCTTTCTTCAGGGTCCAGTACCATAATTACAATGATTGATGAATCAAGTTCAGAGGTACCCGCACATGGCAAAACGAAACCATGCTCTATTCTGCTTTCATCAGTAATCGTAATGTCAAGATCTGCAAAAACAGATACCAAGTGATTTAACACATTTTCCTCCATTTCTTTATTCAACCCTTGTTCCTGACATGTGACATTCCTAATATTATCTTTACAGATGTCGTAATATTTTTCAGCAGAGCCTCCCATGATGATAAGCGCACTAATCGCTGGATTGGCCAGATGAGCAATTTCAAGCATGTAGCGGAGCAGCCAGCTAAACTTGTCGTTCTGCAGTTCATGATTTGAAACAAAAAGGCTTGCATGAAGAATAATCTCATTACAGCAAGGACAAAGGGAATACTGACTAAAGGGCGTGATTCCGTTGATCAGGTTTGCCAATTTTCTAATTTCGTCATAATTCCCGGACTCTGTTACTCCAAGGCTGAAACTGATGTTAGCGCAATTGCAATCCGGCCTGTATTCTACGAGAATTCGGGCAACCGTATTGTCGTTATCAATTTTTGATTTGAAGTCGTAAGACTCTCCTTTTTCCACGTTTTCAACCGGCAGATGAAGGTCTCGGAAACATTGTTTCATCTCTCTTATAATCTTATTTCCTTTTTTATTCTTTTTTCTTTTCATTTTTTTATCTCCTTATTTTTGGAAATGACAAAGGGGAACAATCACTTGCAGGATTGTCCCCCCTCTGTCAGCTAAAGGTTTATCGTATTGTTAAATTACCACTTGATTCCGCCCTTGTAGTATTCATCGGTCAGGGCAAAATCGTCTCCCTCGACATAAATCTGGACAAACCACATCGCCGGATCAATGTTATCAGGACTCTCGATGCAATAAGCCAGCTTGACCATTTCAAACTCCGGATAGACTCGCCTGTAACAATAAACATAAGGATCTGGATATTCGCATGATGGCATGAGATCAGGGTCCTTCAGTTTGACAGTTTCTCCGTTTTTTATGGCCTCCAGCTTGTCCTTATTCTCCGGCTTGGTGAAGTAGTCATACGATGCATTGATACGACCGCCGTTTTGGTTGCCTCCAAACGCAAGATGATCAATCAGAAACTCAGGCATACCCAATTCCGTCAACCCATGTGTGTGAGTAGGGAAAGCAGGCATATCCGCGCAGGCATGAACAATAAAAGGAGGCTCTACTGATTTTTTGGGTTCATTCATTTTACCATTCGGCTCAAGAAATTCAGGTGGCATCTGACTGATACTAACTTTGATTAACTCTTCCATTATGCTCTGGACTGTTTGGTTATTTAATTGCAGCTTGGCAATTAAAGGAAAGAACGTATGTGCAGCTGCCAGCACTTGACCCAATAGCGTCTTGAAGTCAATTTTGTTTAAAAAATAACCTGTAACGTTCATTCCCGACCGTAATAGAACTATCCTGCTGTTTGGCTCCACGCAGAAATGACTATTGACCATGTTGAGATTAATGAGGTTCAAAAGTTCATACAGTGCAGGGAGCTTGTCCCGCTGAAAATCGGCATATCTCATGCTTAGATCAATAATATTATGAGAAGGGACAAAAATAAATTCGACTCCCCCATAACCTGGATATTCAAATGTGGACATGCCGCGAAGAGCATCAGGCAAATTTTCCTCATTGATGATTTTCATTCCAAGATCCACAAAGCACTGCTTCATATCATCATAAATCTGTTTATCTTTTGAATTCAATTTTTCCATTTTATGACTCTCTTTCTGAGAACTTTCATAAAGTTCTCGATGGATAGCGCCGGCCAGGCCCAGGACGCTATTGGTTAAGTGTCAGCAGGCAATAAAAAAGGGCTGCCCCACCTGGGGACAACCCTCTGCCCATATTAGCCGCTATGAATTAAATCAGATCATCGTCAAATCAGCGCATACGCATCACTCCCTTCTCAATACGCAGACTCCTGCGCTTTTATTCCAACGGTATCCCCTGCCGGATACGTTCCGCATTGATCCGCTGTTCCTGCTCCACAAAGAATCTTGTGTTGACAAGCTGCATGTTATAGGCGCCGTCATATCCGCAAAGATCACGGAACGTCAGGCCAAAGGTTTCCTGAAGGTACTTATCAAGGTCATTCCTCCAGGGATACGTTACATATTCATATTTCCCGCCATCAACATCGCGGATCATGCCGCTGGTATAAATGGAATGTCCTTTATCCAAATCCGGATCATTGGGATTCCAATATCTGATAAAACCAAACTTGCCTGTTGAAGCCCAGCCGGTCGTATCACACGATGCTATAGGCAGCTTACACAGCCATTCAAACTTGCTTCCGCCAAACCAGTGAATTCTTATGTCGGGATTGCCTTTCTTGATACGGCAAACAGCATAGGCAAGATCATCAAAGTTGGTCGTCTGGCTCGATCCTAGTGCAATCCAATCGTGCTTTCCGCTTTGCACATAATAGTCGATTTCACGATCAAATACGTTGTGGACAACAGGCACCGGCTGAAGCCCCGCTCTCTCCATCGTTATCTGATTGACGATGTTATTGAGAAAACCGTTGTTGCTGAAGTCGGTATCAAAGTTGAAATACCGGTCAAAATGGTGGCCGTTCATCTTCAGGTAGGAAATAAGCCCCGCCAAAGACAAGCTGGCAACCCCCTGTGCCACCGACCATGCTCCGGAATCCAGAATGACACTGACAATCATGCTGCGGCATTTAATGAGAATCTCCAAAAAGTCCGGTCCCGCGTATGCATAGGAAAGCAAGACGTTGATCGGATCTTTAAATAGTTCCCAGTGACGCTTTAAAACCCTCGAGCTCATCGAGGCTTGATAAAATCTCATGTTCATATCTCCTTATAAAAAAGCCCCCTGCCATCACGCGACAGCAGAGGGCCATGGTTAAAGGTTAAGCAGCCTGCTGCTCGTTCGTATCCAGGATACCCAACTCCTGAATACTGATAAGCTTTTCGATCAGTTTTCTGAATGTTTCCCGGTCGATTTTCACCAGCTGGTCCTGATCTTTCTCAATAAAATCCAACGTATCAAGCAGCCGATTGCCCAGGTGGTTGAAGTCCTGCAAGCGCTTTTCAGGGGTAGTTTCGTTATCCTCCCTACCGCCCGTAAGAGCGATCTTCTCCAGAAGGGTCTCGGGATTTCCGCCGCAATCGTCAATTTCCTTCAATCTTCGGATCAAGGCTTTATCAAAATCAACGCCGATGTTAACGACGTTCGCCACGATATTATAGTTGACGGTCAGGCCATTCTTAATCAGTTTCTCGTTGTTGATCGCGGTATCGATCCGGGCCTTGAATTCATTCATGCTCATATCCATCTCTTCATCAAAAGGAATTTCGTATTTTTTGAAGAGATCACCAATCCTGTCCTTGCCCTCCATGTTTTTTGTGACCGAGCAAAGCATCTCCAGCCTGTCCACGCCGAGAAATGTAAACGGATGGCAGTCCTTACGGCTCGCGATGAGCATGAACTTTTCCCGGTTTCTTTTCGCGATAAACGGCAGGTTTTCCTCCGCCCAAGAACCCCAAGTCTTATCAGAACCCTTGATCAGCTCTTTGAGCTTCAGGCAGATGCGACCGATGGTGATTGCCCTGCATGCAAAATACTGCTGGGCAAGGTTTATTTCCCGGTTGGCAGCCGCTGAAATGCTTTGAGCCAG
>DAOOSE010000118.1:0-3774 GCA_035389625.1 bacterium | reverse complement strand
TCTGGTAGGAAAAAACTCACTAGGTTTTACTGGAACGATGAGCACAGCCAAAGATAAAAGTCCATTGGCCAGGCCATACTGAAATTTATAATAGTCTCTATACAGAGTCGAGCTGTTTCCGAATTGAATTTCCACAAATACCAATCCCCTCCGGAAGTCACCAATCAATCTGGGCTTGACTCGAAGCTTAGGCTGCTGTTCCCAGCCAAGTCCAGAAAACTCGGTAGAGAAAGCTTTATTATAGGCTGTTTGATGTTCATATGTTTTGCCGCTTTTGTTATATTGAAATAATGGGGCCCATTGAATTTTTTGGGCAGTAGAGACGACTTCGTTGATTTCTGCCTCAAGTGTTTTCTTCAACTGGTCACCGCAGTGGAAATATGTGGTTACAGTTTTCATGGTTTTCTATAGAGCATTTAAATTTACATTGTACATATTTCCGAATATTCTATTTGAATAGTAATTGTTTTTTTAAAATTGTACTTCTGTATAAAGTCTTTATTCACTTTAGCATTAATGTATGTTTTACCAATTCCATTAATTTCGGCCAAATCTTCAAGGGAGACAAGTATTGCGATGATACTTCTATTCCGATCAACTACAAGTCCGAAAAATGGCTGACAGTTGAAATAGGCACAAGAATTTTTAACTTTTCCAATCTCTGGCTTTTTAATATAAATCCCCTCATTCTCTGTCCCAATTTTTCTTGTACGAGTTTTTATTGAAATGCCAATCCGATTTTTACTTGGATATTATATGCGATAAGATCAATACCAGTATGATCAATAAGTGCCACTTCATATCCACTTTTACTCAGCCAATAAAGAAATAGATGCTCACAAAAATTTCCTGCTATCTTTAAATGCCTTGAGCTTTTTGTGATATTCATAAAACTTCTTGCTATCTAAATACATCACAGAACGAAGGCTCCCTTATGGAGCATGTCTACTCAAGTGCTGGGTTACTCCTGAGCGGAGCGAGAGCGTCGGCACTCGTGTTCAGCGCTGCTAATCGGCCCGCGCAAAGTGAGGGCTGAACGATATTGCTATGCAGTGTTTGCGCAAAATTCGATTAGACTTTAAAGTCGCACGAAACTAACGGACATCAGAACAAGTTTCTGGTTGGTTGTTCTTTTAAGTTATTTGATTCCACTCATTCTTAGTTCGTATCTAGCCTTGAGGCGATCCACAAATTCCAGCAATACAGGTTTATTGAAGCCCTCTATTTGCATCGTCAGACTCTCCAGGAAACGGAGACCATCCTGAATTTTCAATTGAATCCCGGATGCTAAATGATCTCGTTTTATAACACGTAAACCAGTAACTATGATATTAGTCGTGTCAACTAGCGCGCCATATGGGAGCACGACAAGAGAAGCAATCGCATTAAGAAAAGCACCAGCGGCTCTTGTTCGCGTTTGACGAAACCAACTGGGCATCTCCGAATCCAGAGCCAGAGCGTAGGCTCGATGTAGGTCTTCTTCGAAAATTAGCAATTCCTCCATGAGTAATACAAGTCGTTCCGGATCTGTGATTGCCAAACCTTCTTTTGTCTTCTGTTGAATCGCATTGTATTTTTCAACAAATTGGCTTTGCATGGCGAGGTGATGCAATGAAATCGCATCCGTCATTGAAAGTGCATCTAGCAGATCTGCAGGAAAGTGAGCTGATGTATTAGCCTTGACAGTGTCAACAAAGACTTTAAAGAACACCTCGTATTCTGAAAGTCGATGGCCCTCGGAGTTGAGCTCGGAAATGTGAAAGTCCACCAGATTCTCTTGTGGCAGCACGCCTTCAGAATGAACTGCTCTTGCCCCTGACAAATAGTAGATGAAGTCAGCATAACCACCGACAATCTCTTGTAGGGCGAGGTTGTTACAGCGCTTTGTGGCTTGGTACACAACCCCACGACTAAGAATCGGCGCGGACTCAATTTCTGCTTCCAGCTTGGATGGCAGGATTAATCCCCTCTCCTGAAGACGCGCGGAAACCAAACTACCCTGGTTTCGAATGTCCGAAAGAAGGCGATTCTTGAACCAACCGCTTGTATCTGATGAATTCCATCGGACTACGAGTGCGGTCGAATCAATTAATTGTGCCATGTCGCGTTGTTCATCGCCTTGATAAAGTTGTTGCTCACCAGGAGAATCTGAAGCTTTCTTGGCATCAAGAAAATCCCCACACGAAGTGAAATCAGAGCGAAGCGCAGGTACAATGATTCTCTCAGAGAAAAGTTCAGGATAAGGTAGAATAAGCTCGCGTGCCAACTCCGATTCCAGTAAATGAGACGCTGCGATAAGAATGTGACCCTTTGTAATTGCAAGAAGTTTGAGCTTCCGACTGAGAGCACGTTTGATTTCATCAACATCGCTTGGTGTCCAGGCAACTTGGCTATAGGTAATCCGGTCAAGTTCAGTGAAGTAAACCCGGTTTGTTGTCAATTTCTCTGGTAGTAAATCGTCCATAATTTTTTTCCACATTATCACGCGTCTCTGCCGCTAGGCTAGGACGAGGGCTTGTCCATCGGCACAGAATCGCAAGAAGCCACAAAATTGTGGGTATTAAAAGTAGAAATAAACAAAAAGGCCCAGCCATCCTTTGATGACTGAGCTTTCAATTTCCCACCATATCCCCTCCCAGTTTTTCTGGTCTGCTGCCGTTTGGTTTCAGAACTGGAGAATGATGCACTACTGTAATAATATTATACACAAAAGCAAGGCTTTTGCGGAACCAAAAAAACGCCCGATCTGAAGGGGGAATCGGCGTTTGGTCGCAACTTTTCCGGAAAGGCGCGGTATTAAACAGCAGTGGCCCTGATGCCACATCTGGAGTATAAGCATTCAGACAAATGCTGTCAAGGGAAAAAATCGCCACGAAAACCATAGTTGGCGCTGTCAGACATTCGATACTTTGTACAGGACCTCCACCCAACTCGCTTTCCAATTGGCCTTTGTCCAACGTAATCGATAACTTGTTAGGTTTTTATTCGCCCGCGAAGATACTTCTGCGTAAGGTATTTTAACTATTGCCAGAAGTTCAACTTCTTTTGATAATAGGACTCCAAGTAAAAAGTCAAAACCTTGATTCATTTCATGCAAATCAAATGATGTAGCTGAGTCTATGTCATGTATTAAGCGTGTCTTAATCTGGTATTTCTGACCTTGTTCATCTGTAGCATCATATCCTGGTTGGACTCCGCTCTTTGCAGTGGTTAGTTTAAGAAGAGAACAGGCAAGCCACTCTCCGTAATCGCCTTGAACCGTTCGCTCTGAACGTATTATACCAAGTTTCATCAGTTTTTTACGGGCACGGCGATAGTTTTTTAACGCTGCCCTGGCGCTATTATATGCAACGCTATTAAGAAAAGCATGATCCACTACTTATCCCATGCCTGAAGCAATAAAAGAAATAAGATGATTGTATCAAGGAACGAAATCGCCAAAGGATTCACTAACAGCAATTGCTCATTTACGTGCGAACGAGTGCTGTCTGCAGACCCGCGCATTTCGCCGAGACGTGCAAGCGTATCGGCGAATAGTAAGCATCAGTGGCGTTGGCTTTTGCCTGTGTTCGTAGGGATGCGAAGGTTAGCTGGACTCAAAATGAGCCATCCGGAATTAGTCCAGCCGTAGCGGCGACCTTCATGCCTTCCGCGAGCAAGTCGGTCCACGGGGCCTGGTCGCACCATTCTGCGCACAGTTCGGATCTGGCTGCAACGAAACCCGGTAAAGTGGCAATAACAGCCTGAGGGGTTGGTGTACGGACGGCATCTGGA
>DAOOSE010000117.1:0-3799 GCA_035389625.1 bacterium | reverse complement strand
ATTACCTATTGCCTCTTGACAGCTAGCGCTTACCAGAGTAGACCTAAAGTGAACAAAGCCTTGCAGCGTTTAAATATTAAGTGCGAGAGGCTCTGCACAACCTCTCGGTGGGAGGGGAGGAAGTTGAAGTTATGCAACGACTCCGTCCCTTTTTTGTTTCTCTCTTGCTCACTCTCGTTTTGGTCGCGCCTGCCTATGCCGCCGGTCCCGATCTTAGTAAAATCGAGAACTTTGCCCAGAACGTTATCCAAGTACTTGTCATCTTTGCCGGTCTTTTAGCGACCGTCTTTTTTGTAATTGGTGGCATCGGATATATCACAAGCTCCGGTAATCCCGAGCATTTAGACAAATCGAAGAAAACTTTAATGTATTCAAGTATTGGCCTTGCTGTAGCCATCGGTGCATTTGTTTTATCTAACGTCGTCAACCAGCTTGCCACTGAAGCTTTTAAGTAAACCATATGAAGAAGACTCTCTTAAATCTGTTCCTCTTGGCGGGGATATTTTTGAGTCTGCCTTCTTTCGCATACGCCGCTTCCAATCCTGAGGTTGCCAACTTTACCCACGACTCCATTGTCGCTTTGATCAGCCTGGCTTCTATCGCCGTTGTCTTTTTCCTTGTCCGTGGTGCGTATATGTATATCACATCAACTGGTGATCCGACCGCACTCGAGGAAGGGAAGAAAACCATCAAGCAAGCTCTAATTGGTCTTGTGATTGTGATTGGAGCTAGTGTCTTTGCCTCTTTGCTCGATTCTGCTATGACACAGCCGGCCTCCACCGCTACAGGTACTGCGATAAGCCTGGCGCCAATTCAGCCTGTCTCATCAGGAGGGACACTCACTCAAATTATCCTCGATGCGGTCATCGGCTTTTTGCAAAACATCATTCAATCGGCTACCAAGCCGATTTTCGATGGTATTACCTGGTTTTTAACCAGTACGCCGCCGCTTGTTTCCAACTCGGTTGTTTTCAACTTTTGGCTTGTGATTGTTGGCATTACCGATTCGCTCTTTGCCCTGGTCATTGCTTTGCTTGGCTTCCACGTTATGAGTTCTTCGACCTTCGGCTTCGAAGAGTTAACGCTCAAAGAACTTTTGCCAAAAATTGCTCTGGCTTTCGTTGGAGCCAATACCTCAATCTTCCTTCTTGATTGGATCATCTCGTTATGTGGGACGATGGTTCACGCACTAATTAACGCCACCGGCGGGTTGGATCGCGCTTGGATTCTAAATGCTTTTGACCCCTCATCCCTCTTGAGTGGGACGACCGTTCTGATCTCACTCATATTTATCATTATCTTTCTCATCTTGGCTGTTGTTCTGTTGCTCTTCTACATTGGACGCTTAATGCTTCTTGCTCTCGGTGCAGTTATGTCGCCCTTGATTTGCTTGCTTTGGGCAATACCCAAGATGGCTGATATCGCCGAGAGTGCCTTTCGAGGGTATTTGGTTACTATCTTTTCCGTTTTTATTCACGTTATCATTATCCAGTTAGCATCAGCATTTCTTACTGTCCCAGGCCAATCAGGAGAAAACCCAATCATCGGCGTCTTGATCGGTATTGCAATGTTCTTAATACTGCTTAAAAGCACTGCCCTTGGTGTTCAGCTCGCTATTACTTCACAAACATTTGGCACCATTAAATCGATTTCAGGGCAAGTTATGAATGTTATCGGTGCTGCCGCAAGCTCGGGTTCAACAGCTGCCGGGAGTAGAGCTGGCGGCCAGGCCCAGGCAGCACGGTCAGGAAATATTGAAAGGAGACACTATGCGCACAACAGTCGTGCCCGCACAAATCACAACAGTTGAGGATAAAATTGCCGGCAGTTTAACTTTTCCGCAACTCATCCTTCTGGTTATTCCACTTATCACAAGCACGGCCATCTATGCGAGTATCGGGCCAAGACTTCACTTTACGGTCATCAAAACCGCACTGATTCTGCTCCAGTTTGCGGTCTTTGACGCACTAGCTATTCGCTTTCGTGGCAAGATCCTGGGCGATTGGCTTGTAATCTATTTGCGTTTTGCTGCACGACCCCGGCAGTACATCTTTACCAAGAATGATACTACTGGCAGAGATATCGTCATTATCAAACCAGAAGAGTATGCGAGGGAAACATCAGTCATCGTGGAGGAGAAACCTGCTTTGCAAGAACTTTCACTATCCCAACGCATGAAACTCAATCGAATCTTTGCTGACGGAAAATTAAGCGTTCGGTTTAGAATCGCCGGGAAAGGAGGGCTTGATGTCTCGCTCAAGACAGTTGAAGAGTAAGGGCTCAGCCAGATCGCAAATCGGAATCAAAGAAGTCAGAGACGGCATTCTTGTTTTGCCGGATAACCGCTATCGCTCAGTTCTGGCAACCTCATCTCTCAACTTCGAGCTTCAAAGCGAAGAAGAGCAGGATGTGATCGTTGACTCGTTCCAGGCTTTTTTAAACTCGCTAACTACTCCTTTGCAAATACTGGTTCGAGTTCGGGAATTGGATATTGACCGCTACCTCGAGGATCTGCAAGTTTCCCGAATCGATGAAACTTTAGATATCTACAAAAAACAATTGGAGAATTACAGCAACTTTGTCCGGAAGCTCGTTTCCGGCAACAAAATCTTATCCCGGCGCTTTTATCTGGTAATACCCCACGATAACAAAGACAAAGCTGATTTCTCACTGGTCAAAGAACAATTACTGCTCGAGCAGGAGATCATCATCAAAGGGCTAGAGAAGATCGGCATGACTGCCAGACCATTATCCAGTTTAGAGATTCTTGATCTTTTCTACAGCTTCTATCGGCCAGAGCAGTCCAAAATTCAGCCTTTAGCCGAAGCATTAATTAAACAAACCGATGCATATTTTTAAACTAAAACGAAAACCAAGCAAAGCCAAAATAGAGAAGCAAAGAGTAAAACAAGAGCTCAATTTTCATGTTGGCGAACAGGATCAGCTCGACCTCATTACCTATGCCGGACTGGAAGAACAACCTAATTACCTTATCATTGATGGCCGGTATGTCCGAACCCTCTTTATTTCCGGCTATCCGTACACTGCTTCTAGTGGTTGGCTTAATCACCTGATTAACTTTAACCATAACGTCGACATCAGCTATCATATCGAGCCGGTTGATGCCACCTTTGCCTTGCCGAAGTTGAACCGCAAGATCACTGAGCTCACCTCAACCAAACGAGCAATGGAGCGAGCCGGCAAGATCATTGGCGTCGAGATCATTGATCCGTTGGAATCAGCCATTGAGCTGCGGGATAAAATTCAGCGCGGACAGGAAAACCTCTTTCAAATTTCCCTCTATGTCACCCTCTCGGCTGATTCATTGCAGGAACTTGATAAGACGATGAAACTGCTTGAGACGGTATTGGCAACAAGACTTTTCTATTCCAAAACGGCAATCTTTCAGCAGCTTGAAGGCTTGCAGTCAGTCTTGCCCCGCTGCGACAATATTCTCTCCCAAAAGCGCAATCTCGACAGTTCATCGGCAGCGCTAACATTTCCTTTTATTTCATCGGAATTGGTTCAGGAATCCGGTGTGCTCTACGGTATTAACCGGTCAAACAGCTCGTTGGTTATTCTCGATCGTTTTGCATTGCCTAATGCCAATAGCATTCTCTTTGCCCAATCGGGTGCAGGCAAAAGCTACACCGCCAAAGTGGAGATTCTGCGCCACTTAATGCAGGGAACAAAGGTAATCGTAATCGACCCGGAACAGGAGTACCGGCAATTGGCAAATTCAGTTAAGGGAACATATATTAAGCTCTCGGTACATTCGGAAGAAAAGATCAACCCGTTT
>DAOOSE010000116.1:0-3812 GCA_035389625.1 bacterium | reverse complement strand
GGTGGTAATACCTACCATTGAGGCGATATCCTCTTCCGCCTTTTATGCGCCATAATATTGGATGCCCGGCCTTCAACTCTGACTCCATCCAGTCGGGCCAAGATTTGGAACCCGTGTATGATTTTTCTATCTTAAGGCCAAATGCGTTTGATACTGTCCTTGGTTGCATTAAAGGCGGTCGGCCTAAAACTCTGGCCACATTTATCGGGGTGGTGTTACTTTTGTTTAAAAACCTAACAATCATGGCGCTTGATGTAAGTCCACAGCCTGCCCCGCAGTTGCTTCTGGCTTTACTAAATCCTACATCAACGCTGCCCCAAGGTGGTTGGCACTGATGAAGCAGTGGCACTCCGATTCCGGCGACCGCAGAGGGAATCATGTTTGTATTGGCAAACTGTGCTGTTTCGCAGGTTACCGAGTTCGGCACAAGCTTTCGAAGAAACCAAATTCTAGCCTCTAATGAATCGGATACATAGCCGTAGCGGTCGTATGATTGTTTCCTTGCTCCCGCAACGTAGTTATAGAGTAGCCTGGTCCATATGTTTTGGCCTTTAGGATTGGTATAATTACCTCTGTTTTGAATTGCATCTTCTATTATTGGCAGCGCACAATCAAGTTGTCCCGCCATGCCCTTATATTTGTCGTGTCTCGGGCAGGCTTCCCCTGGAGGGCAGTCACACCCGAAAACCCCGTCTTTCATATTGAAGGATTGTTCAGCACCCCAAAAAGCTATCATAATACCAGGGTTGATATTGGCTGCTCTGGATTTATCAATTAGCACCCCTAATTCATCTTTGACTTTGGAAAGCTTTCCTCTCTGATTCGGTAGTGCGTCTAATACCTGATCAACAGTCGTAATACTGGTAGTGTCACGGAATGCGGCATCCTGCAGATAGCAACCACCAGTGGGCACTCCTCCGCCTGCATAGCGGCTGGATGTTGGCTCTCCTTTTCTCCATTGTCCGATCTGACTTGCAAGTAAAGCGCTGCCTATCAAGCTGACAAAAAAAAGGAGAACAACCAAAACCGCGACAATCAAAATACTGCCTTGTTGGTAACCCTTTGCATTGTTACAGTGTTTCATTGGCGAACAACCATATATGGACAACGGATGACTATGGCAACGGACAGCGGAGGATTGTCTGTTGTCTGTCGTCGCAACTGTCGGTTGTCCTAACAAATTTTAAATTTCTCCCAATAATTGTCTAGGATCGGTTGTAATTATCTGGTCTTCGGTAAAGGAGGCGACTGCCTTGAAGGCAACGTGATTAAGTCCGGCAAAAAATAATCCTTCGCCGACATCTGATTCAAGTAGTATATATTTTTCGCCCTCTGTCAGGTTAAATGTTTGTGATACTACTTCAATCGAAGTAGTAGATTGTTTCATCAGTATTTGCATCGAGGAATTGGCAACGATTGCCTTACCAAAACGGCTGCCCAGAAAATCCTCGACATCCTGACTGATAATCGTTAGCCCCAAGTAATATTTGCGGGCACGTTTGGCCAGCCCATGGAGGAACTTGGCTGAGTCTTCGTACTGAAGCATCCACCATGCCTCATCTACGATCATGAGTCGGCGCTTCATCTCCATGCGGACCTTTGTCCAGATGTAATTTAAGACAGTGTAGATTGCGATCGGTCTGAGCTGTTCTTCAAGGTCTCGCACAGAGAAAACGACAAATCCCGGCTTCAATTCAAAATTTGTTCTTTGGTTGTACAGATTTGCAAACGTCCCCTCGGTAAACTTAGACAACCTTGCTCGCAATGATTCGGTGCCCTGCATATTAGAAAGTACGTTGTAGAAATCCTGCATCATCGGCGGTTCGTTCTTTTGGCTTTCCGGATCAACGGTAATATCTTTAATCGAGTATGTTTCGTAAAGAGCTTTGTCTGTCAGCGAGTCTTCGTCAGGAGAGAGACCTCCGGCCATCAGATTAATTAATCCATGTAGAGAGGCAACATTTGATCGCAAAACATCTTCTCCCGAATCATTTGGGTTAACCGGTAGATCGAAAGGGTTTATTCTCTTGTCGGAGTTTAGAGAAATCTCCAAGTAGCTGCCCCCGACGGCCTCACAAAGCGCTTTGTATTCGTTTTCAGGATCAATCACAATTACATCTGTACCGAGCATCAAATAACGGAGAGCTTCCAATTTCACGAAGTAGGATTTACCAGACCCTGATTTAGCGAAGACTATTGTATTTGCATTTTCAAGTTTGAACCGATCAAAGATTATAAGAGAGTTATTATGGCGGTTGATACCGTAAAGTATTCCATCATCTTGAGTAAGTTCCGTCGAGGTAAATGGAAAAGTCGAGGACAAAGATGCGGTATCAAGGTTGCGCAAGACATTAATGTTATCTGTCATCAAGGGGAGTGTTGCTTTAAATCCTTGTTCCATCTGGAAAATGGTTTCTTTGGTATAGATGAGGAGCCCTCCAAGCGTTGACTCGATCTGATCCGTAACGGTCCTTAGCTCTTCGGGAGAATTCGCATAGAGAGTAAAGTACAAACCTAGCTGAAACAATCTTACCTCGCCCCTTTGCAATACATCTCGAAGTGACTCAACGTCACCGAGTGCTGTCTCCATTTCAGGGTCTCTTGGTTTTCCCTTCTCTTGCTCAATCATCATTGTCGACTCAAGTTTACCGACCTGGGTCTTGAGTTGGCCCATTACATCCTTCGATTCAAGAGGGTGTATGTATATCCCGATATCTAAAGAAAGATCATAGTTGATTATCGGGGAGAGCCAATTTGATTCAATGTAGCGTGGATAGGTAAATACAAAAAGAGTTTTTACAAACTGACTTCCGACCTGGACGTAATTGGGGGAAACAGTGAAAGAGGCAGGTGCGATTACATCACGAATGGTAGTAATACCACGCTTATATTGATTCTGCTGTGTTTTGTCCCAAAAGGTGGTATCCGTAGCGGATTCCTCACGTTTTCGAATATTTTCCTGCGCAATTACCCTGGGATCAGCAATTGAAGGGTTTTGTGATGCCGGCACCGTTGGTGCAAGTGGTTGATTTGTATTTGGCTGGTCAGTCATATGAATAAATCCTAATTCCAAATTTCAAGTCTAAGACTCCCTTTGGGGAATACTAAATAAAAATTTAAATGATGAAAAATCAGATACCGGTTTAAACATAAAGTGATTGGGGATATTATTTGCCATTTGCCATTTGGATTTTGTCATTAATTTGGCTTGGTGGTTGTTGAACTTGGGGTGATTGGCTTACCAGCTGTGGCACAGGAGTTTGAGGTTGCGCTACTGGAGCTGGTGTTGCCGTAGCGACTGGTTGTTGCCGAATTGCCCGCTCACCGGTTTTTTGAGCTTCTTGTTGGCGTTGCTGCGATTGTTGCTTTCTTTGTTCTTCCACGATTGAAGCGTTGTCTATCATTTGGTTTGCTTCAAGTGCCGCGGCTTCTTTATTAACTGTTGTTATTTCATCTTTTGCCACCACGATGGGAGCAGCGAGTAAGGTAGCGTCCTTGATTCTTTCTTTGCTTGCGATATCTGGGTTATAAATTTGGTAAAACAATTCAATTAGGTCTTCGCTTGAAAGCTGAAAACAGTGAAGACCCATACTACCCAGACCGCCAGCAATTACATTACCCCTCTCCTTGAGAGTATCAGTATGAGATTTAAAGTCCTCATCTGATATCTTGATATGATCAAAAACCTGACCCTTCTTGAACAACCTATCTAGTACGTTTAGATGCTGGACTGACACCGGATCGTATGGAACTACGACATAAAACGTCTTTTTCATAATATTTGCAAGGCTTATAAGCCTAGAAACAAAATC
>DAOOSE010000115.1:0-3845 GCA_035389625.1 bacterium | reverse complement strand
AATAGCCGCACATCTCGTCGAAGACTTTGACGAAGACGGAGAGGAGCGCGTCATTCTGGGTCTTGCTGATGACATCCGCTTTCTGGTCGATGTTGAACAGAATGCTTTTCGACGGGATGGCGACGGCTCGCTTGAGATCACCACGCAGGATCTCGTTGTCGCCACACTTGGGAAGGAACAGGTCAAGTGCCGAGGCACCGTCGATCTGCCGGTTTTCGAGCAATAGCGCCAGCATCTTCAACAGGTGGGATTTACCGGACCCGAAGAAACCGGAAACCCAAACGCCATTGGCACCTTCATAGTTGTTGTAGGCGTCCAGAAAGGACTCAAGCCGCTTCTCGACTTCGTTGGTCAGAACGTATTCTTCAATCTCGAGGCGAAGGCTGGCTTCATCGTCAGCTTTGATGACCCCTTCAATCGGACGGTCAACTGGCTTGTTAAAAATGGTCTTAAGAGTCATCACGCTTCCCTCGTTTATGCTTCGCAGTGAAAGATGTTAAACGCCCGGTAGTACTTGTCGTCATGCAGCCTTCCGAAGAGATCGAGCGATGCTCCGGACTCCAGGGAGTGGGTGTAGGCTCCCGGGAAAAACATGACGGTCGGCTTTTCTTTCGCCGTGCTCTGCAAATTGTTCAAAACGTTGTGCGAGCGGATGTAGGGGAACACCTCTCCAACACCGCAAAGAAAGAGAACATCGAAATCCGTGCTTGCCAGCTTGGCTGCAATAGCTGGAACGAGGTGCGCTTCGGGGTCCAGTACGCCTTGCAACAGTTCCTTGAGCTGTTCTTTGGAGACAGAATTCTCCATCTCGAGAATCTGCTCCCAGATGTCACGTTCTTTGAGAATTTCGATCGAAAGGTCATACAGGTTAATTTGCAGAATCCGAATACCGGCCTGCTCAAGGCGGTTGACTAGCAGACGCTGGAGCCGGCCCATTTCGACAGACTCTTCCGGCTTGAAAGGACAGATAAAGAACGGAACCTCGTTGCCGAGACCTTGCTTGTTTAGAAAACGTTTACTCGAGATCACGGAAAAGAGGTGTTGAAATCTTTCTTGCATTGGCATATCGGCACTATGAGCTGTCACCGCTTCACACCTTTCACATCGGATTCAAATGCAGGAAAGTACAAAACCTCATTGCGATTGCCTTGATGGATCAGCTCCAGCAGCCGTGGAGTGAGCATGGCGGCATTTATCATGTTGTTAGCTGACAAGATGTCTGCATCCTTTAGTATCTTGAAGAGGACTTGCCGCAATTTGATTCGCGATGCCGCGCTAATCGCATCCAATTCTGAGTGCCATTCGGACTTCCTGTACAAGAAAGAGTTAAATCCTCCGGGGTCAGGTCGGTTTTTAAAGTGATGTAACGCTCTCGAATCACTTCGACAGCAAAATCCGCGATGAATCTATAGCGACGGCAAACAGCGAGCCATAGGAGATAAGCTTGCTCTTGATGGCTGGCTTCAACCAGAAATTCAAGCTCAGCTGGATTAAGAGTCTTCAGCCGGGAGACGACTTCAATGTAGACTCGCTTTTGCGTATTGAGTGTTCTGGTCTGCAACAGGTTCTCTGAGATAACCTTGTCATGGACTGAATTCCAATCGCCAAGATCAAGATACAGCGCGGCTAGTTTCACCGATTCACGGTGATAGAGATTGCCCGTTGTAAATGACATGATGTATCTTTCGTTGCTCATTCCTGGCCTGGGTCCCCTTTTGAATGTTTTATAGTGCTATCGGTAGTATCCATACGGTAACGTACTAATCAGGTAGGAATTTAGGAGCAAATAAAAAATGCCCGGCCATCCAGAACATTAATGACTGGGCCTCCAATTCCCACCAAATGCCCTCCCAGGTTTTGCACATGCTTATGTTGTATGTGACTATAATGTATTAATTTAATACAAATAATCAAGGGTTTTTGCGTAAATCCATGTTGATTTTTTATATACTTACAACTCCAGTATTGATCATATTGGTGAAATTAACCGCTTCAAACATACTATCTGATAGCAACAATATTGCCTTCATCTTACCATATTATCCATTTTTGTAAATTGAAAGTCGATACTTGGTTGCATGATCGAGACCTTCTCGATTTGATTTGGCATCTGATGCGGCATTTTGAAAAAGGTTTCGCATTCGGCTTGCTGCATGGTGTCAAGCTGCAGGTCCAGTTTTTGTCTTACGTTGAGAAGTGGTCATAACCGATTTGCATAAGAACTCCTTTCCGGTGGGGTTTGGTTTGGAGTTCTTATAAGAAAATGCAAATATAGATTTTGTTTGTAATTATCAAAGGTGATCATTAGCTTGTACACTGAAAAGCTTCGAGATGAACAAGTAAGTTATCAGAAAGCAAGGAATTACGAAATGGATATATTGTTAACCTTTGTCGGTAACAATGATTGTTATTTGCCAGACAAGCCGGGACCAATTATTGGCATTCTCGAACGGAGAGAATTCCAAAAGGTTTATTTACTCTACAACCACGAAAAATATCTATCTGCTGCCAGCCAAATCCTCAAGTATGCAGCAAAGCATTTTCCTGAAATCAGTATTAAATACATTGACGCCTTTGCAGTTAACCCGATAGATTACAATACGGTCTATCCAGCCATGTACCACGCTATTCAGAGCATTCTACAGGAGAATCCAGAGGCATCTTATACTATTTCACTCACTTCCGGAACTCCTACTATGCATGCCTGTTGGCTTCTTTTAGCGCATGGCGGTGCAATCAAAGCTAGATTGATCCAAATATCAAAAGAGAGTGGTATTGAGGAGGTCACATTTTCACTGGATGATTTTCCAAAAATTCTAACTGTCGATGCGGCAAAAGTTGAAATGACCAAATTGGCCAGAGAGAACCAAAGCTTGAAGGCCAGACTGGGCTTGCCTTTACATCGAATTGTAGGTGAATGCCCGCAAATGCAAATTTTGAAAGAACGTATTAAACTTTTTGCCGAGATCGGCATATCAGTCTATATTCAAGGGGAGACGGGCACTGGCAAGGAACTTGTGGCTGAAGCACTTCATTATCTGAGTTCACGCAGAGAAAAACCCTTTGTACCTATTAACTGCGGTGCAATACCTGCACATTTATTTGAGAGTGAATTTTTTGGCCACAAGCGGGGAGCGTTTACAGGTGCGATTGCAGAAAAAAGAGGGCTACTAAAGGAAGCAGATGGAGGCACGGTTTTTTTTGATGAAGTTAATGAATTACCCCCTGAGATGCAGGTTAAGTTATTGAGAGTAATACAAGAGAAATCTTTTTTCCCTGTTGGTTCGACCAAACCTGTAAAAAGCGATTTCAGAATCCTGAGTGCGAGCAATAAGGTTTTGAAACAGCTTGTTCACCAGGGTAATTTTCGTGAGGATCTTTATTACCGTCTTGTTTCAAATGAGCTAATCTTGCCTCCTTTACGTGAACGCGGATATGACAAGATTTTAATTGCGCAGCATTTTATTGCTGAACTGAATAAGAAATATGATCTTAATAAAAGATTTTCCACTGAAGCATTGAAAATAATTAGTGATGCATCCTGGCCTGGAAATGTAAGGCAGTTATACAATGTGATCGAAGCGTCGATGGTATATCCCGATAATGTCATCAAGCCGGAACATTTATCAATCAACGAGGTCAGCAGGATCGAAACAAAGCCATTGATTCCGGAGACTGGCATAAATTTGGAGAAAGATATCCTGCCCCGTTATTATATGGCTGCCTTGGAGAAAACTAGTGGCAACGCGGAAAAGGCTGCGCATCTTTTAGGCTTGGCTCCTCACACTTTTCGAGCCCGTATTCGAAAATTGCGGATTACTGGTTCCAGCGTATATTAACGATAT
>DAOOSE010000114.1:0-3849 GCA_035389625.1 bacterium | reverse complement strand
TGTTGCAATGATCAAATGCATTCCTGTAGCCCGAGCCATCTGAGCAAGCCGGACGATCGACGCTTCAACTTCTTTTGCTGAAGTTGCCATCAGATCTGCCAACTCATCGATAATAATAACAATGTAGGGCAGTTTACCCTCCGGCCCCGGAGACTGGTTGTAAGCAATGATATTTCGTTTGCCTGTCTCTTGAAACATTTTATAGCGACGTTCCATCTCCCAGACTGCCCACTTCAAAGCAGAAACAGTTTTATCAACCTCAGTCACGACAGGAGTAAGTAAATGTGGAATATTGTTGTAGCCTGTCAGCTCGACACGCTTCGGATCCACTAGTAAAAGCCGAAGATCGCTTGGAGAATTGTTAAAAAGAAGGGTCACAATGACCGTATTGATACAAATAGATTTACCAGAGCCGGTAGCACCGGCAATCAGCATGTGCGGCATCTTTTCAAGATCAATCGCCACCGGCTCACCTGCCGCATCACGACCAAGGGCAAGAGCAAGCTTACTCTTGACTGCCTTGAATTGTTGGGCGAGTAAAATTTCCTTCAATGTCACCTTGGCGCCAACCTTGTTCGGAATCTCGATACCGACCGCATTTTTTCCAGGGATTGGCGCCTCAATACGAATACTCTTAGCCGACAGGGCCAAGGCAAGATCGTTTTGTCTAGCAACAATTTGATTAAGTTTTACACCTTCATTCGGCTTGATCGTGTATTGCGTGACTGTGGGACCAACATTGACATCTCCAAGCCCAACCTCTGTACCAAAAGTCCTCAAACACTTTTGAATCAGCTCTGCGTTCTTGTAAATATTTCCCGGGTTAGCAACCTCGTCAACAACCTTTAGCAGATCGAGACTCGGATAACGCCAGGTTATATCCTTCTTTTGCATCATTGGAGACACATCCGCAGAAACTTCAACCACCTGTGCTTTTGGCTCAATTAGTTTTGGCTTTCTGTTTCTGCTAAACTTTTTGCGAACGGCCTCAAAAACAGAAACCTTAGGCTCAACTGCCCGAACCACATTGACTTTACCCTCGCCATCTTCCTCTTCACCCTGTTTACTCAAACCCAGATATTGGATCAATGAAAAGTCGAAGATCATCATGAGAGCGATCACAATAGCTGCAACAGAAACGAGAAACGTGGGGAATAATCCGATAGCTTGACGTAGGGGTGTTGAAAAAACATAGCCGACAACCCCGCCTCCCCGTCCGTAATTCGCACTCTCTGCCGCTACCTCAATGGGGATAAAAAGATGGAGAAAAACAGGTACTGATAGAATTATCACAACCATTCCAATGAATTGGGCGATTCGATATCCGCTCTTGGGGGGCATTAGCAGAAGCGCACCAAAAACAGCAAAAACAAGATTGAATACATAAGCACCAAATCCGCCAAACAGGCGCCGGATCACCGAAACGAGCGCACTGCCGAGAATTCCTGCCTTATCTATAAAGCCGAGAAAAAGAGTGACAGCAATAATGAAAATCAAAATCGAAAAAATCGCTCGCCAGGTTTCATTTTTTAATCCCAAAGACCAATCAAAGACAATATCGCCCCATTCATTTTCTTTTTGATACCACTTTGGTTTAAGTTTTTTCTTTGGGTGTAATCTTTTTCTACCCATATCCCTCACTTACATTCTCGTTATTACAGAAAAATCATGCTTTTGGCACTGGTTACATTATACCTCCCGAAAGCTATTCAATGCAAGAAAAGTATATCGTATCTTGTATTTCGTGTTGCGGATGAGACTGATCAGGTGCGATATACGATATACACTATACGCAATACTATCTTATTGCCCGTTTCAACCCATAAATCAGCTGCTCAACTTTGACGGTTTGTTCAGCCAAGTCATTAAACGCCTTATGACCGATATATTCGAAATCTCTGGAAATCAGAAGTTGGTTTTGCAATTCGGTCAATGATCCGAGGGCCATTGAATAAAACTGCACCTTTTCCTTAACCGATTGGCGACTAAATCCTTCTGTAATATTTGAAGAAATAGGCACAACGCACCGCCGCAATGTGATCATTTTCGCTCATATTTTCTCCCTTCTTAATATTCTGTCGACTAATCGGAAGAGAAATTCTTCCCCCCATTTTATTGGAGACCACACAATACTTTGTTTGTTGGCTAAAGTATAACATTAATTTCAAGCACAAACAAAAAGACCAGCTAGTAACTGATCTTTTTGTCATACGATATACGCAATACTCTATACGATATACGCTATACCTCTATGACCACTGGAATCACCATGGGTTTTCGTTCTGTCTCGTTGTAGAGAAACTCACCAAGCTCATCACGGAGTTTTTGTTTTACAAAACTCCAGTCAGTCTTGGCACCCTTATCCTTACCATATTTGGCGAATATTTTTTTGACTTCAGCTCGAGCCTTGTGTACAAGCTCTTCACTCTCCCGCATGTAAATAAATCCGCGGGAAATAATATCGGGAGAGGTCATGATCTGGCCGGTCTTGTGGTCAATCGTGACAATGACGACAAAGATACCATCCTGTGCCATTGCTTTACGATCACGCAATACAATATTACCAACATCACCCACTCCGAGGCCGTCAACCATCACGTATGAGGCTGGAATACGCTTATTGGTGACTTCACCCTTACCTTTGTTGAATTCGATTACCTGACCGTCGTCACCGACAAGACAGTGGTTTTCATCGACAATTCCCATATCCTGGGCAATCTTACAGTGAAGCATCAATTTGTGACGTTCACCATGAACCGGCATCAGAAATCGGGGTCGAACCAGGGCCAACATCAATTTGATATCTTCCTGATTAGCATGACCGGAAGTATGAACATCCATCAACTTCTGATAGATAACCTGGGCGCCCGCTCTGAATAAGCTGTCCATCAGACCAGAAACAGAACGTTCGTTTCCAGGGATAGGAGAGGATGAAAGAATGACAAGATCACCCTTTTTTAGTTTAATCTGACGGTGCTCGCCATTGGCAATCCGCGAAAGAGCAGCATTATCCTCACCTTGTGAGCCGGTACAGATAATCACAACCTTATCATCCGGAAAGCGGCCGATATCTTTAGCGTCGATAAGTGTATCTTTCGGTATAATCAAAGCTTCAAGCGAAGCGGCAATTTCTACCGTCGAGATCATACTTCTACCAACAAAACAAACTTTGCGGTTGAGTTTTTTAGAAACATTCAATACTTGCTGAATTCTGGATATAAGCGTTGAGAACGTTGCAACTATGATCCTGCCATCAGCATTTTCCATAATTGAAAGCAAGGACTCCTCAATCACTTTTTCAGAGATAGAAACACCGGGTTTGTCAACATTACAAGAGTCAGAGAGAAGTACAAGGGGCTTCTTGGCGCCGATAGCAGCGATTGCGGAAAAGTCAGCAGGCTTGCCATCAGCAGGGGTGTGATCAAACTTGTAGTCACCAGTGAAAACAACTGCTCCTTCAGGAGTATCAATTACAATACCCATAGCTTGCGGAATACTATGAGTCAAACGGAAGGTTGTAACCTTAAAAATTCCTAGCTGAAGGGTATCCTCACCAATTTTTACGCTTGAAAGTTTAGCTGACTTATCCAAACCAAACTCTTCGAGCTTGCCCTTAATAATTCCAAGGCTCAAAGGAGAACCATAAATAGTTGGGGATCCAATTTTTTCGTAAACATAAGGGATAGAGCCGATGTGGTCAAGGTGACCATGGGTAATCAAGAGACCGCGAATTTTGCTCTTGTTTTGCTCAAGATAAGTTACATCAGGGATGACATAGTCAACCCCTGGCATTGTTTCATCAGGGAACATAAATCCCATATCGACAATCACAATATCATTACCATATTC
>DAOOSE010000113.1:0-3861 GCA_035389625.1 bacterium | reverse complement strand
TATAGTGGATTTTATAAAAGCGATTATTTTGATTGCCCTTGACTTCTTCTTCGTGCTTGCTGTTATAATGATATTGTACGGTTCATTCACGTATATCACTTCGAACGGTGATTCGAGCAAAGCTGATAACGGCAAGAAAACTATTCTTTGGGCCATTGCTGCAGTAGTACTAATTGCTTTCTCTGGAGTCATTGTAACTTTGGTCGATAAATACATCAGAAATGCAAAAACTTGATAAAATTAATTAGCTATTTAATAGGAGGATGATGAATTTAGTACAAAGAGTTCTGGCAGCAAACGATGATAGTTTCAAGGTTAACATTGAAAAAACTGGCCTGCCCGATGATCTTGGAGGTCTTGTGGTAAAACTTTTTGGCATAATCGGAACTATCGCTGGAGTAGTTGTATTCTTTTACCTTATCTATTCAGGGTTTATCTATCTTACAGCAGGTGGCAACGCTGAGCAGGCCAAGAAAGGTCAACAAGGAATAATCAATGCTGCAATTGGCCTGATAATTATCGTCCTGGCCTATGCCATCTTCCAGGCATTTCGCGGCACAGCCCAAAAGGCTATCTAGTAGAGTTTCTCAAAAAATCACTGACCCGCACTGAGTTTTAAACCTTCTTGAAGTGCTAGCAAATCGGCCAGTGATTTTTTTATTATGTCTGATAAGTTCTAAGATTATGTTAAACGAAGAAGATGTTCAAAATTTAGCAGTTCCCATCATCGGTAGATCAGTTACACTATCGGAACTTGTAGCCAGACTAACTAACTTTTTTTTGATAATTGCCGGCGTACTGGCTTTTATCTATTTGCTATATGCGGGAATATTATACATTACGGCAGGTAATAACCCCGATCAGGCAAAAAAAGCGCAGAGTGCGCTGATTCACGTGATCATTGGGATCATCGTCATCTCACTTTCTTATCTGATCGTGAGGGTAGTAGCAAATTTCTCCCTCTTCATATTCAGATGAAAAGTTATAGTGAACCAATTGGTTTAGCTTCTAGTGACCCGCCAAACTTCCTCGATGGTGGTGATTCCCATTATGGCTTTTACCAAACCATCCTGTTCCATTGTGATCATGCCAAGCTCCCGGGCAGTTTTTTCAAATTCAGAAATAGTAGCTCGGCGGTTTACAAGCATCTCTATTTTTTCATTAGGTACTATTACTTCAATAATGACCTGCCGACCGAGATAGCCAGTCGATCCACATTGTTCACATCCCTTACCATGAGATAGCTCCACCGATTCTTGGCTTAGGAGTGATTGGATATATGACGGCAGTCGCGTCTCTATTGGGCGAAGTGCTTTCACAGCCTCTTGCCAGACTTCTGTCCGAACCCTGCTTGCCGTCCTGCATTTAGGACAAATGCGTCTGACCAGTCGCTGTGCCATGATAAGGTTGATAGATCCCGAAAGAAGGAAGGGCTGGACGCCAATCTCTAAAAAACGGGCATAGACAGCTGGAGCGGAGTTTGCGTGGATAGTAGTCAGTAATAGATGCCCTGTGAGAGCAGCTTGAATAGCGATTTCTGCTGTCTCAACATCTCGAACCTCTCCCAGCATCAATATGTCGGGATCTTGACGGAGAGAGGCTCTTAAAGCCTCCACAAAACCGTATTCTTCGTCCTGACGGATTTGGCTCTGCTCTATCCCCTCTATCCGATATTCGATCGGATCTTCCAGGGTAATTATCTTAACCCCGGGCTTCTTAAGCTCCATTAGTACAGCATAGAGAGTGGAGGATTTCCCACTACCTGTCGGACCTGATGTTAAAATCATTCCATGGGGCTTGGAAATTGCACTCCTGATTGAAACAAGCGCATCCGACCGAAAACCGAGTGTGTCCAACTTCAAAATTGACTTTTCCTGGCCGAGAAGCCGCAGGACGATAGATTCGCCAAAATTTGATGGCATGATAGATACACGAAAATCGATCGCCTCCCCTTCTAGAATTTCTGAAAACCTACCGTCTTGTGGCTGGTTAGCGACATCCATTCTTAATCTTGAAAGATACTTGATACGGGAGACTAATTGCTTATATTGGTTTTTCGGCAAGACTACAATATCCTGTAAAACTCCGTCAATCCTAAACCTGGTTAAAAAATCCTTTTCGCTCGGCTCAATATGAATATCAGAGGCGTTAAGCTTAGCGGCTCCCAACAAAATAGTTTCTAAAAGTTCGGTAGTATTCGAGTGTTTTGCAGCTTCGGCAGCCCCTTTGATATCAGTAATTTTTATTGAATTAATACCGGAAAAGACAGATTTTTCCTGAGACGCCCTGGCAAGCTCATCTTTCCTTCGCTTTTCGTAGAAAGCAATTCCATAATACAAGCTTGTCTTTGATATAAGAGAGGGAATCAAAGTTAAACCAAGTGTTTTTTCCTTTTCCTGCATGAAGGACTTCGCGCTTTCCGGATCAACAGTAGCCACACGAACAGAGTCGCCGATCTTTAAATACGGGACGACTTGATGTTGAATAACTTCTTCCTCTGAAATTAGATCGAGCACCTCTTTGACAAGAGGATAATTTATTAAGTTGACATAGGGCATCTTAAGTTTCTTTGCCTGCTCCTGGGTCAACCGTTCTTCCTCTTCCCGGTTCAGAAGATAGATTGTATCATTTATCGTTGTCATTTCCCCTCCGGAGCCATAGGTTGCTTAAGTAAATTAAGACACTTAAGTGTGGGATGGCGTCGCCATGTACCGCGGCAAAAATCATTTGATTTTTGACCTGGTACATGGCGGAGAGAGTGGGATTTGAACCCACGAGCCGATTGCTCGGCTACCGCTTTTCGAGAGCGGCCCATTCAACCACTCTGGCATCTCTCCATAATTGTGCGCTCTTTACCTAGTTGTTGCAAGATGTTACTTCTTCTTGCGAATAGTGACCGTAACATCGGCTTTCTTTTCCTGCTTATCAAGCCTTTTGTTCATAATCTGGCTAATCTTGCTGCCTTTATTTTCCACTACTTCAGCCTTCTCTTTTTTCTGTGGAAGAAGCTCGCTTACATCGACGGGAACAGCCTCAATTGTCTTTCCCTTGCGTATACTTTTGTTGACGTAAAGCTGCTGAGCAATGCTAAATATTGTCATCGTTATCCAGTAAAAAACCAGAGCCGATGGTACGGTGTGACCAAAATATACTGTAATAATCGCAGGAAGAAAAATCATCTGCTTGTTCATCATCGTCAAAGGATCTTTCTGCGTCTCTGGTGTTACTTTCACCTTTGGAACCATTAGCCAGGATAAAAAAACTTGCAAAACGGCGGCAATTATTGGTAACACCCATGGATCAGGAGTATTTAAATTATATCCAAGGAATTGGGTGCCAAGCGCCTCTGGACGTTGTACAAAAGAATATAAAGCAGAGTAATCGCTACCACTAAGTCCGGTGCGAAAAACATTATAAAGAGCAATTAATATAATGAATTGAATGATGAGTGGTAAGCATGAGCCGAATGGAGAAAACCCTTCTTCTTTATACAAAGCCATCAGCGCCTGAGATTGCTCTTTTTGGTCCTTAATTTCTTTTCTGATTTTACTAATCTTGGGCTGCAACAATGTGCTCTTCACCTGAGCATGAGCCGCCTTGAGGGAGCTTGGCAACATGATAATGCGTATCAGAATTGTGATAACAATAATCGCCAGGCCAAGAGAATGGCCAGGTAAAATATTTGTAAGAAAAATAAGTAGATTAAAAAGGGGCTGATAAAGAACCGCGTTGATAAAATTCACTCTTAAACCTCAATAAATATTTCAGACAAGCGTAATTATACTAGAAAAAAGCATGGAATAAAATACCCATGGAGCAAACAACCCTTTTAATTGCATTGACCCACCTAAGCAAATTACG
>DAOOSE010000112.1:0-3865 GCA_035389625.1 bacterium | reverse complement strand
GATTGCGGATCCAAAGGTCACAGGTTCAAATCCTGTCGCGGGTACCAATACATTTTTAAAATTATACATTGAAAGAACATTGTTCGCTCGATAAGGTCTAAGAATTGATAAATTATCTGGATATACAATTGCCACAAACATATTCTAAAAAAATATTAGAGAACGGTCTCAAAGTAATTCTAGTCCCGGACAATAACAAGGAGGTCGCGACGGCGCTTGTTTTGTTTGGTGTGGGTAGTCGCTATGAGGATGATTCAGTTGCTGGTATCTCTCACTTTTTAGAGCACATGTTTTTCAAGGGGACCACTACTCGCCCTAGCGCTCTCGCAATTGCTGAATACATCGAGGAGCTTGGAGGAGAGCAGAATGCTTTTACCAGCAAAGAGTACACCGGTTTCTACGTTAAAGCAGCATCTAGTTATTTGGGTAAAACAATTCCATATTTGGCAGATTTACTGTTGAATCCGATATTCAGCCCAAAAGAATTTGAACGGGAAAAAGGTGTTATCGTACAGGAACTTAATATGTACGAAGACATGCCGATGGAAATGGTGGGGAGTAAATTTGAGCTTGCATTATTTGGCAATAATTCGCTTGGCCGGGACGTTATCGGCTATCGCAAAAGCATTGAGGGTCTTTCGCACGATAAGCTAGTTTCGTATAAACAAGACCATTATGTTGCGCCAAACGCTGTTTTTGTCATTGCAGGAGGAATGGGAGAGTTGAGCGAAAGTGAGATTCTTGATCTGGTCAAGGATCAGTTTCAGATGAACAAAGCAAAAGTTCCAGAATTCAACAAAGAAGCTTTTCCTCAAACAAGGTCTCGAATTTTAGTAACCAAAAACACTGAGCAATCCCACCTGGCAATAGGTTTTCCCGGGGTTGATTACGCCAACCCTGATCGATATGCGCTAAAAATGCTTGCTCTTATCCTTGGTGGCTCGATGAGTTCTAGAATGTTTACGGAAATAAGGGAGAAACGAGGATTAGCGTATGCTGTCCGGTCGAGTACCACCACATATCTTGATACCGGCACGATTGAGACATATGCGGGTGTACCTCATGACAAGATATATGAAGTAATGGAGGCGATTATTGGACAATACCTACAAGCAAGAGAAACAATCACTGATCAGGAGGTTGGAAAGGCGAAGCAAATTGTGAAGGGTCGGATGCTTTTGGGCTTCGAAGACTCTAGTGAGGTGGCAAACCATTACGCTCTTGGAGAGTTGATGACGGGATCAATACTGACCAAAGAAGAAGTCATAGCAAAATACGAAGCGCTGACCACTAATGATATTTTGGGAGTAGCCAACAAATATATTAATCTTTCTAAAATAGCAATAAGTTTTATCGGACCCAAAATTGACGAACAGAGTGTTGAAAAAATCATCTCTTAGACCTTGCCCTGAGCTTGCGCTTGCTTTCGTTTGCGTTATACTAAGTACTAATCCCTAAATACTAACCAGAGGAGTTTCTTATGACTTACAACAAGGAAAACCCGGCAGTTGAACGTACATTTACAATGATCAAACCTGATGGGGTACAGCGAGGGCTGATCGGAGAAATTATCAATCGGTTTGAAAAGCGAGGTCTGAAGGTCATTGCTCTCAAGATGGTCAAGCCGTCGGTCGAACATATCGATAATTTTTATCCCAAAGATGAGGCTTGGATGGCAAGGCTCGGAGATAAGGGATTTAACGTCTTTAATGAATATGGCTTTGACCCGAAAGATGTCATGGGAACGGATAATAATTTGGAAGCCGGCAAAAAGGTCCGCCAGTGGCTTGTCGACTATATTGCTTCTGCTCCTGTAGTTCCCATGGTGGTTGAGGGTATTCATGCTCGGGATATGGTAAGAAAAATTGTCGGACCCACCTTGCCTTCAAAAGCGGAAATGGGCACGATCAGAGGTGACTATTCCGTCGACTCTCCTGCATCAGCTAATCTTGAGAAAAGAGCGATCAAGAACCTGATTCACGCCTCAGAAACCAAAGAGGAAGCCGAAGCCGAAATTGCCCACTGGTTTTCAGCTGATGAGATTTACGATGAGTATGATCGAGCCGATCATGCGGCAATGTTCTAAACAGGCGAAAGTAAAAAGGGCGAGAGAGCGAAAGTGAACACTTCACGGTTCCCCCTCCTTTTCAAGGAGGGGCTAGGGGTGGTTAAAGATAGATCTCAAACAATTATTTAATTTCTTTCCCGCTCTCCCATAGAATATCGAATAAATTTTTGAAGACCTGAGCGAGGGTTTTATTTTTGATCTCAACAATCATCGGTTCAGTGGCTGAGACCAGCACTAGGGTGTCATTAATAATATTGAAATTCCCCAGACTAGATACCTGTTTCTCAATTAGTCGGTATTTGTGCAGCCGGGGATATTTATTCAAAAGTTCGAATTCGAGCTCGTCCTTATCAAAGACAATCATGTGCCATTTAATTTTCCGCTTGAGACGAAGCCGGATAAAAGTACTGGTGTCCTCTGCCATAATTTCCTGCCATCTTTTACCAATCGATCCGGCAACGTAGTCAATTGTTCCTTCTGGTAAGTTTCTAGTAGAGTCTAGCCAAAATTTTCTCCAGTTCTCGATTCCTTCGTGAACGATAATTTCAGGCAGCTTCGCTGATAATAAACCCTTGAGCTCCGGCATTAGAGATAGAGCAATTTCTTCTTGAGTCTTGATATTATGCAATATCCTCTCTGGGTCATTGGGCTGAAAATAGGTGATACTTCGCTTGTTTAATTTAAAAACAAGCTTTTTTTCGATGAGCTTATCAAGGGTTTCATATACAACACTTCGGTGGAGTAGGGTTTTGCGAATAATCTCACCGGCTGATGTTTGGCCGATCTCAAGCAAGGCCAAATAAACTTTGGACTCGTTTGCCGAAAGATTCAGCTCTTGTAGTTTGTTCAAAATTTTCGTGTTCATCGGTTCTCCTCCTGGATCAGGAGGAGCCAGAGGAGGTAGTTCAAAATCAATGATTCCTTAACTCCTCAGGGTGCATTCTTTTAATGATTACTGCCATTTTAAAATAATTTACATATGATTGTCAAACATTGTCGTCGGAAATAGTTGACAAAGTCTATAATCTATGCTAGATTTATCTACAAAGCTCGGAGGGATCCGGGCTTTTGCTGTTCTGCGTCAAACAGAGCAGTCAGGAGAGGAACGATAACGATGAGGACACTGGAGAGGTTTCTTCTCGAAGAGCATCCGGAGTTAGTAATGCAAACCAGAGAGTACTGGATTACTGACAGGTCGGGAAACAAACGACTGTTTCCCAGGATTTTCAGGGTGTACTGGTGCGTGGGTGCTCATTGTTTCAACTGGCTTCCTTTCTATTCACCATCCCCAACAAGCCCTGAGCTAGCGCTGGAGGTTCCAGAGATGGGAGTAACACCAGTGCTGTACCCGGCAAACCCGATCAGCCACAGTGGTATCCGGGACGGAGGCTGGTTCAAACTGTGGTTGATAGGGCCACAGGAGAAGATCAAAGTTATCAAGGCATTAGAACAGGCACGCTGGGACGCTTTCTTGAATATCCTCGGGCAAGGCGTCCCTCAGCCCCGTACCTGGAACTACCTTCCGAAGGGGCCGGACAACTACCAAGCTGTCAGCCTTTTCACGGAGGAGGAAGCCATCAACGCCGGACTGGAGCGTCTGATGGGCTTTTTGTAGAAGCCTTGAAAGAGATGCTGGCTCGTCGATCCGCAAGAGTTGGCGGGAAAGAGGGGTGTCTGTTCGGGTGTGGCTGAGTGCGCGATGTAGTAGCACCGCCAAACTTATCCCACCCGATCACCCCGAACAAAAACGTACCTCATCTAGCTTCCCCTTCCGCCAGCCGGCGGACTAGGGGAAGA
>DAOOSE010000111.1:2767-4027 GCA_035389625.1 bacterium | reverse complement strand
TTTTTCTTTTTTGCTTAGTTTGGCTTGGCCTTTCAGCCATAGATACCGGGTACTTTTGAGTTCTTTGCGTTCTTTGGCTTCTTGTCTCCTGACCAGATCAACGGCCAGATTCGCTTTGGCCATCAGGTGATAACGATCAAACACAATTGTGCTGCCGGCAAAGTTATCCTCAAGCCCTTTCAAATAAGCCGGCCACATGTCCAGGCAGAAATGCGTGATCTGTGCCGGATCCAGCTCTTTAGCTTTAAGAAAATTATGAAATTGCTGGATCACTGCTGACTCTCGTTTCTCGGCCAGATAGACTACACGAGATTGGGCCAGATCACCAAACACCGTCAAGTAGTGATGTCCTTTATTCATGGCGACCTCATCGATGCCCACTTGATCCAGTTCGGTCAGCGACATCGTTTTGACGGCTTCATCCACATAGTGGCTAAGGATACGCCACAGGCTATCCGTATGGATCTGGAGCAAGTTGGCTAATGGTCGAATAGCCATATTCTGCGCCAGGGTCAATGCCAAGATCTCAAAGAGCAATGTAAAACCGCTGCCAGCTCGGGCCCAAGGGACATCTACTAATTTGACACCGCATTCCGGGCAATTTGTGCGCGGCACCCGGGCATGGATGTAGGCTTGATGCTGGAAAAAATCCAAATGCCGCCAAGTACGTTTTTGTGTATCATGAACCTTACATCCAGCGAGTTTGCAGGACGGACAGGTAAATTTCGATCCAGTGTGGAAATCAACATCCAAATCCAGACGATGCGCTTCCGCATCGAAGGTAATGTCTTTGACATACCACGGGGCTGTAAGGCCCAAGGCTAAAGCAAATAGTTCCGTATTGGCCATTTCCTCTCCTTCCATCAGATAAATTCAGAGAGGAATATAGCAAATTCAGTTCAACTTACCCACACAATGTTGGATAGAACCTTCTATTTCTACTTCACCTCCATTCGCACTTCTCCCCCACAGAGGCTTTTTCAATTCAGTCCCTAAATTTCCTAATACCCTAATTATTGTCGATTTGTGTATCCAATATGAACGGCCCACAGGTCTTTATCTTAGCGCCCTGATGGGAAGTCAGCATTAATGTGAAGTATAAAAATACCAAACATCACAAATAGGTGTGTATAAAAAGCTAGATCGTGGTAATAGAATCTCAATAACTACCTACAAGGAGGTACAAATGTCTGCTGCAGTCCGTGATGTTTTATGCGAAGAATCTGAGAACGAGTCCGTGCAGTCAAAGCAACAGAAAAA
>DAOOSE010000111.1:0-2667 GCA_035389625.1 bacterium | reverse complement strand
AATGAGCACGCTCTTCAGGTGGGCCCCAAAGAACTGCCGATGAGGTGGTGCCCTGAGCATAAAATATACGAATGCTTTTGCGAAATCTCAGAGCTGCAGGGTGAAAACGGACTGAGTCTTCCGTGTGATGCCAAGATTTTTTTGACTAAGGACGGACATTGGAGTTTTCAGCCATATCACATGGCCTATGTTACAAAAACTAACATCGCCGATAAAACATATACTCATCTGAATTATGGCATCATCTTAAAAGGGTCGAATGATAGGTTACGAAATAATCTGTACCCGCGCTCCAATAAAAATCCCGATAAGGCATATGTAGACAAGCTCTTAAAACACTATCAAGCCGTAATGGTAAGTGAAAACTATCTCGACCTGATAACATTTATTCCACTTGATAAGGAATTCTATAAAGCCATAATTAACGATCTTGATTTCTTCAAAGAATTCATCGGCCTCAACTAATCAGACGGTCTCCTCTGCCTCGTCGAGTCAGAGGAGGCTGAAATTATCACTCTTGATAAGGAGAAAGAAAATGAAATTGGAATTGATCAATGATACTGAACGAATTCTTAAACTCGAGTCGAAGAGCATCAAATTGAAATGGTGCACAGATCATAAATTGTTTGAAGGCGAATGCAATTTTGAAGACCTGAAAGGTGCAAAAGGAATCGACTTTCCTTTCGGCGTCCTTATCAATGCGTTTCAAACAGGCGATATTATTTTCCCCCTCTATGACATGGTTCTCGTTAGCAAAGAGATCGACGAAAGAAAAACACCCTGGATTTTTGTGCATTACGTCATCTGCCCGGAATTCGAGACAAATCAGGAGATGCGTAATAAACTCTTCCATCGGCTGGCAATAAATCCCGAGAAACAGTTGATCAAGAAATGTCAACGATATTATCTCCGTGTTGAGATTGAATCAGACATGATTCAATTTTCCAGTTTTGTAGACTTAAATGAAGACATCTACGAGGCGTTGATCAGGGATGCAAAATTCAACAAGAAAGAGCTGCTGTAATACGGCTCAACTTATTAAATCAAAGCCCGGCTATTGCTGGGCTTTTTTTTGCCCTTCCTTGCTCGTGACACATATTCTAATCTATTTCTGGCAGTTTCTGACATTTTCTTTAAAAAATACCAAAAATATATGGTGCCGGTGTATCTATCAGCAGAGGGAAAGTTGGCCACTTTTCACAAATCACAAAACAATCAGAAAGGGAAACAACAATGAAAAAGGATACTTGTATTGCAATTCCCCGAGGCAGCAAGGATGCTGAAGAGCTGATGCAAAGCCTCAAAAAATCTGGCCAGGTTCTGTATGACGTAGAAAAAAAGCTCTACACGGCAATAGACAAAATGGTCAGTTTTCGTAAACAGCCCCTCCTTACTATCGCTTTGGGGGCATCAATACTGGATAAAAAACAGTATAAACAAATCTCTGCCTTAATAAAGGCTGATACATTCGATTCATTGGATGTACTTTTGCAGGTAGGGGCGGGAGATCTTGATTTGGCCTTTGATCTCATGACGCTGGTTCGCTCCAAGGTCTCGGGCAAATTGACTGTTATCATTCCGAGAACCGTGAGTGGCCCTGGTTCTATAATGGCACTGCTGGCTGATGAAATAGTCGGTATAGATTCAACAGGCATCATGCCGTTGAATATCCCATCGATGTCACCCGGAATGCTGGGGTGGTATCTGAATAGTGGTGAAATGCACCCGCTCTATTCAAAGAATGCCAGAGAGTTTTCTCGTGTTTATCAGTTCTCAGAAAAGCAGCGCAGAGAATTACTGGCCAAAGGATATACAAAGGAGCTGCTGGATCATATGATGTTTCAGCAGAATCGGGTAGCCCGCGATTTCCTTATTCCTTCTTTAGCCCGACGTGGTATGAGAGCACGCGTGGCTTCGGGGAAGGAATCCAGGCTGATCGAAAAGCTGGCTGAACCACTAAATTATTCAATGGACGACTTCGTTCTTCTCACTCGGTAAATATAACAGAGCCCGGCAGATCTCTGCCGGGCTTTTATTTTAATCGGAGACTCGTAAAATGAATCATAGAATATCAATCCACAATCAAGCAGGAATTGCGCTGACCCCGCAGAAAAAGATCGACCTATTCAATTTTCCCTTCACACTAAACATGAATATCGGATGCTTGTATGCGTGCAACTATTGCTATCTGCAGGGGTATCCATTCTCCAGGCATGCTGAGTTTGGTCAAGAAGCCAAAGTCAAACTATGGCTTCCCGAGAAATTGGACCAAGAACTTACGAAATACCGAGATTTGCCTCAGCATTTAAAACGAGTACAGGTGAATCCTGCGACTGAAGGATTGCATCCGAAGGTATTAAGGTATATGAGGGAAAACTGCAATCGCGACCTGGTTCGAGAGATGCTTAAAGTATTTCAGCGACATTGGCAAGCCGGCAATCATTGGATGGTCCATTTTGTCACCAAGTCAAATTCCGTTACAAAGTACGTCGATTTACTCTCGCAAATGAAGCACATGGTTCAGGTCGAAATAACAATTATAACCTCCGATCCTTTAGCGAGCCGTAAACTCGAGCCCTACGCCCCCTCGGTGAACGCAAGACTTCGAGCCGTGGAAACGTTGTCGAAAGCCGGCATCTTTGTCAGAATCATGGCGATGCCTTTTAT
>DAOOSE010000110.1:0-4029 GCA_035389625.1 bacterium | reverse complement strand
AGGGAAGACCTTGTTAATCTGCGTTAGTGCCTACTGGTATGGTTATTTAGATTCACCGGCTGTTAATTTTGTGCTATGGTAATGAGGAAATGAGAAAATATTGGGAATATTATAAAATCGCCGTCAGGAATCAAACGGCTTACAAAGTTGATATTGTCGTAAATATCGCCTCGAATATGGTGTTTTTTTACGTTTTCTTTGCTCTTTGGGTGAGAATTTTTTCCCAAAATGGAATAAGTGAGATTAATACATATTCACTTTCGATGACCGTGACATATTACCTTATTACCACTGTAATTTTCCGTTTGGTGCCCTGGGATGCAATTTATTTAAACCAGGATGTCTGGAGTGGGTACTTTACTAATGATTTGATCAAGCCGTGGAATGCCCGAGTGGTTCAGTTTCTTGCAACGATGGGTGAAACATTGACCAGCTTTGTTTATGGTATTCCTGTTCTTGTCGTAGTATTCCTAACCGTTGGAAAATACCTGGTTTTGCCGGATGCTTTGCACGCCATTTCTTTTGTCATTACTTTGCTTATCGGTTTTTTTCTAATTATGTCATTTGTGCTAATCTTTCACTCTTTCGTTTTTTATTTTGGCGACCAGGATCCAAATATCGGGATTGTAACTTACCTGCTGATGTTCTTGTCTGGGGGCGTCTTTCCCCTGGGATTCTTACCAGAAAAGACGAGGGTGATTTTCGAGTCCCTTCCCTTTAAATATATCTTCGACGTCCCTACAAATATGTTCTTGAACAAATTTGACAGTACTGAGATCGCATTAATATGGTTAAAAATGATTCTTTGGACATTGGTTTTTTTATGGAATCTTTTTGGTCGTATACAAAAACGGACTTAAAAAATATACGGGGACAGGACGATGAGGTACTTAAGAATAATGTGGGTTCTCATCAAGAACTCATGGATCCGCGATGCAAAAATCGGCGGCTACCAGATCGGAGTGTTTGCCTACAGGGTGTTGGAAATTACAGTAACTCTGGTTTTTTTCCAAATTATTTTTTCCAATATTGAGAGCCTGGCGGGGTGGACTTACTACGAGATACTGTTTCTTTATGCGTTTTCAAAGATAGTGATTGATCTGGGAAGCACCTTGTTCAAGGTGGGTGTTAGAAGTATCTCGGAAAATCTTGTTCGAACCGGAGAATTAGATTTTTTTCTCCTGCGACCGGTGAATACCATGTTTTTAATATCTTTCAGTAAGCCGAGAGTGCTGGATTCAATTAATTGCATATTTTCTGTTGCTATTGGATATTACGCTTTGATTGCGGGTAATATTGCAATAAAATCGGAAAATATTATCTGGTT
Source organism: bacterium (assembly GCA_035389625.1). Lineage (GTDB taxonomy): Bacteria > Patescibacteriota > UBA1384 > XYA2-FULL-43-10 > 1-14-0-10-43-13 > DAOOSE01. Next base: position 2,702 of record DAOOSE010000110.1, on the reverse strand, counting down.
TCTCTTCCTGGCATTATTTGGGGTTGTGATTTATTACTTTCTCTCAGTTTTAGTAATTACACCTGCTTTTTGGGTCGTTAAGCTTTGGTCTATAAAGTATGTAATGAATCGGCTGGGTCAACTTATGCAATATCCCGCTGGTATCCTGCCGGGAGCAATAAGGATGATTTTTTTTACAGCATTCCCCATCTTGGCGGTTTCGTATATTCCAGTGCGAGTGCTTTTTTGGGGACCAAAATTAGAGTATGTTGTATACATGATAGTGATTACTCTTATCTTGGGTATTGTAACTAGAGCAATTTGGAAATTAGGAGAAAGAAGCTACGCAAGCGCATCGAGTTAAAAATGTCGATAATAAAAGCAAAAAAAATTTCAAAATCATTTAAGAAATCAACGCTTGACTGGAAGAGGCTTTGTGTTGAAAGAAAAGATACAGTCGCACTTGAAGATATTAGCATTGACATTGACGAGGGTGAGCTGGTTGGTTTTTTGGGTCCGAACGGAGCAGGCAAGACCACTTTCCTTAAGATCTTATCAGGGATCTTGTACCCGACTAGTGGCAGTGTTGAAGTGCTTGGATTTAATCCCTGGGATAAAAAGTATGATTATTTAAGACAGATTGCTTTAGTGATGGGTCAGAAAAATCAGCTCTGGTGGGATTTGCCGGCAATTGACTCCTTTAAACTGCTTAAGGAGGTCTATTCTGTTTCCGGAAGAAATTTTAAGAAGAACCTTGAGATGATGGTAGATACCCTTGGAATGCAAGGAATAGTTCAGCGAAGATTGCGAAATATGTCTTTGGGGGAGAGAATGAAATGCGAGCTGACAGCATCTTTCTTGCATGATCCGAAGGTAATTTTTCTTGATGAACCAACCATTGGATTGGATGTTTTTTCAGCTCAAGCAGTTCGCAATCTACTTCAAACAATCAATCGTGAAAAAAAGACAACGATGATTTTAACTAGCCACTACATGGGAGATATTGAGGAGCTCTGCAAGCGCGTGGTCATGATCAACCACGGTAAGAAAATGTATGATGGTGAGCTGTCGGCTCTCAAAAAACAGTATGCTCCTGAGAGAAAAGTTGAAGTTTTTCTACACTCGGTAAAAGATAGGGAAAAATTCGCCAAGCTTCCCTTTGAAAAGAGCTTGGAAGATGCCAAAGGAACTATCAGGGTAGAAAAGGAACGTCTCGCTGTGGTGGTGGAAAAAGTATTTGAATCTTTTGAGCCAGAAAATATATCTATTTCCGATATTGAGCTTGAGGAAGTGATCACAAAAGTTTTTGAATCACAAACCCATTAACGAAGGTTTCCATGAACGAAACAGGAGAACAGTTCACGGGCAGAGAAGCTCTTCGATCGGCAGTCGATAATCTAAAGGCTTGTATTGCAGGTCCGGAAGAACGCCGCCCTGTTTTGCGTGGTCCTTACAATAATGGGATTGCTGAGCAGAAGGACCGAATAGTGAACTGGATTACGGCAGTCTGGGGCTACTTCATGATGCTTAGTGATTATCTTGATCCGGGAATTGCTGCTGAATGTGATGAAGCCATTCGTCACTGGAAAGATATGGGTTACGATGATCTTGGAGCAAGAGTCGTTGTCCCTGATGATGAGATAGAAAACGTTAAGACCTTGATTTCTAGAGTGGTGGAGAACATGGATTTGACAGTGATGGGTCATTAAGGTATGTTATCTAAAATGAAACAACCAAACGCCACCTACTTTTATTTCTACTTTTTTAGCTGATATACGATCAGTTGGCTTTGGTTTGACTTAGGGTAAGAATACAAAGAGGCAGCTGATCGCAAGATCAGCTTTTTGTTTTCTCGTGCTATTGTACAGCTATTAACATACAGGAAATTATGAAAGATTTAAGCAAAATTCGGGAAGAGATTGATCAGATTGATGGGAATCTGCTGACTTTACTGGGGAAAAGAATGTCATTGTTGCCAAAGGTGATCGAGTACAAGAGATCTAATCAATTGTCAATTCTGGATGCCGAGAGGGAGCAGGCAATTATTGATTCAAGGAAATCTGAAGCAATTAAAAATGGATTGAGCCAAAATTTTGTAGAGGAATTATTTCAATCAATTTTAGAAGAATCTAGGCGCATCCAGCAGGAGATAATCGATGAAAAAAGCTAAGAAGACGATTTGTATTATCGGGGGCAGGGGAGTGATGGGCGGTTTTTTCGCTGATGTTTTAAAGCATGATTTTGAGATCGAGATTATTGATCGAGATAATGCCGATGCACTCGCAGGAGCTCTTGAGAAAGCAGAAATAGTTATAATTTCTGTGCCACTACCCGTTACCAATGATGTAGTTAAGGATCTGTGCGATAAGGTAACTTCCCGACACATGATAGTTAATTTTGCCTCAATAATGGGGCCGAGCCTAGAGGTAATGAAGAAGGTGCCTTGCGAGAGTGTGTTCGTTCATCCGTTGTTTGCTCCTTCAAAGCCAGACATCAAGAACTTAAAGTTTGTTGTTGCTTCGATAAACAAGGGTGAGCAGCTCCATTTGATAACCGATTTTCTGAGAAGAAATGGCGGAGTGGTGAGTGAAATGAGGGCAAATGAGCATGATAGATTGATGGCAACAATCCAGGCGCTCACGCACTTGGTCAACTTTTTACTAGCAGAAACAATTGGCAGCTCGAGGATTGCGCCAGAAAAGTTGAAAGAAAACGCGACTGCA
>DAOOSE010000109.1:0-4035 GCA_035389625.1 bacterium | reverse complement strand
CAATTTTCTTAATTGCTTCCAGATCTACTCTTTCATTCTGAAGCAAAGCCGCAAGCCTGTCCTTTTCTTCCTGAGATAGAAAGTTTTTTGGGCCTTCATCCTCAAAATCATGGTTGTTTGAAACACTAGGGATCATCATCAGCGCCAATTCCTTATGTTATAGTCTATGCGCACTTTAATTATAGCAATTAATCATTTTAGAGGCAAGCACAATCTTAAGTAGTTGATCTCTCGAGGTACTAGTTATTTTAATTTGAAAAAATTCACGCTCATAGAATCAGAATCAAGCAGGGCATAATTTCCGGATGCAACCGAACCCATTTTGATGATTTTTGTTTTTCCAAGCATTGCCACCCCTGTTTGATTATGAAGGTGACCACAAATATGGATTACTGGAGCGAGAGAAAAACTCCCTGGTGTTCTAGAAAAAGTATCATGAGGGGAGAGTTTCGTCGAATAAGTGCGATATCCTGGAGGGGGAACATGGGAAACTAAAATATTGCCGGTAATATCATTTTTGGGAATAATTGATCCGGCATAGTTAACTCCGACGACATCAAACTCTCCGAATCCACATCCCTCTTCCTCCAATGTGGGGTGCTTTTTCAAAAACCACCCGGCCGCCTCCCCAATATCATTATTACCGGTCACCCAACAGAAGGGGGTATCCATGTCAACAATGAAATTATGAAATTCTTCCGCAAAGGAAAAGGGTTGGCCGGCATTTAAAAAATCACCAGCAAAAATAAGCAACGAGGGGCTGCTCTTTTTGATTTCTTTTTTGAGAGACGGCAAGAGGCTTCTCTGGGCATGGAGATCAGAAAACAGAAACGCCCGTTCTTCTTTATGATTCGAGTCTCTCATAGGTAACGTAAAGTTGGCCAGGCGTTGCCGCCGCTTCCTTCACTTTAATATTTTTTTCACCAGACAAAAAAAGACTTTTCTGGGTCATCTCCATAATCTCCTTAGTAACTCTATCCGAAACATTACTCGGGGGACTAACCCCATACGCACTAATCTTAGAAATTTTAAAAAATAGCTTATCATTCTCGACTGCAGGGGTTATTGAAACCACAACGGGCAAAGCCCAGAAATGATCTGAGGTCTTTCCGCTAATCTCGATATTTCCATCATTGATCTTTAGCTCAACTCGTTTCAGGACAAAGTCATCTCCCGCAACAGACCACAACTTGACAAGTTGAGACTCGGAGATAAAAACGGTCAACCTGTCCTCCCCCTTTAATGGGGCCTTAACATTTATATTGGGGTTACTTGCGCCCTTTTGCTTGTAATACTCAGAAAAGGAAGAGTAAGCGGAATATCGTAAAAAAAACAGCGTTCCGACAATCATTACAAAAATAAAAAGTACAAAGAAGAATACTGCCCGCAAAGTAATACTATCCTTCGGTTTCTCGATACCCTCTAGATAGTATGATTTTGTATTACGGGAAGTCGTCACACATCCTTTTCGTTTATTCTTCTGGTCACCGCCCATCTTAGTTCCTCCTGATCAAAAAGGCGACTCAACAACAAAAAAATAGCTAAGCCAATCACACTCGAAAGAATTGCCTGCGTTAGTACCCCCCAAAAGCGAGTCATGTCAACCATTGATGAGAAGAGATGCAAGCCAGCCCAAACAAACCCTCCTGCCACAACAGAGATGGAGAGTGTTCTGAAAAAAGAAGCAATGAAGCTGGTATCAAAAATCTCAGAATAAATCTTTTTCAAATAGTAAATCAGAGCAATCGCATTAAAATAACTTCCAATACTGAAGGCTAAGGCCAGGCCGGCAACAGAAAATTGCTGAGAAAGGGGATAGGCGATAAGGGAGCTAGTGGCAACTGTTGCAATTGAAATATACATTGGGGTCTTCGTGTCTTTCAGGGCGTAAAAAGCTTTCGCCAACAGAGGGATTAGGCCTTGAGCCAAAATCGAAAAGGCGAAAAAGCCAAGAGCCAGGGCGGTCATCCTAGTGTCTTGCCAGTTAAACTTTCCTGATCCCAGAATTAATCTGACTATATGAGCTCGTAATAAAATCATCAGTATTGATGTCGGAATAAGCACATAGCCAATAGTACGAACAGAGCGATTGAGATAAAAGGCAAAGGCGCTCTTGTCCCCCGAGGAAATTTTAGATGCCAAAGTCGGAAAAACAGCCGTGGCAAAAGATGTGCCCAATACGACAACCGGCACAGTCTCGATATTGTTAGCATAAGTAAAAGCAGAAATTGAACCTGCAGTTAAGGCTGAAGCAATGGCAGTATAAACCACCAGCATGACCTGGTTTGCCCCCATACTGATAGTCCGTGGGATCATGAGTGTTAATATTTTTTTTATGGCCGTGTCTTTGAACGAGATGATGGCCTTGTAGCGATATCCCATTCTCACAACAGGAATCACTTGAATCAAAAGATGTAAGAAAGAACCGACAATAACGCTATACACCACTCCCAACACCCCATAACGTGGCGCCACCCAAAGTGCTCCCACAATTATCGACGTATTGTAAAATAGGGGAGCAAGAGAGTAGGCAAAAAAGCGGCGGTAGCTATTCAATACCCCACCCATAATGTAAGAAATTGAAAAAAAGACTGGCGTGACCATTAATAGGCGAGAGTATTTAATAGTTTCATTAAGGCGATCCTGGGCAAAACCAGGAACCAGGAGCGGTATAAGATAGGGCATCAAGAAATACAGCAACACACCAAAACCTATCATAGTAACAACTGCCAGGTTTACGAGCTCATTAGTAATTCGCCAAGCTTTTTTCTCCTCTTTGTTTGCTAAAAAGTCAGAAAAAACGGGTATGAAGGCAGAGGTGATTGCACCCAAAATCAGAAAATTAAAAATCAGATCCGGTATTCGAAAAGAGGCATAATAAGTATCCAGATAGTAGGTGCTGATGTTTTTCGCCAAAAAACGGTCACGGAGCAAGCCCAGAATGTTTGATATTGCTAGAGTTATTATCAAAATCAGGCTCGCACCGCGAACAGAATTTTCTCTTGAAAATTGATTGAAAAGTCGCTTCATGAAAGACAGGCTAGGCAGCCTTACTCTTGGCAAAATATTTCTTAAACTCTTCTTCGTTGATTGTTTCTTTTTTAATCAAATCATCGGCAATGTTCTTTATGGTCTCTTTATTTGTCTTAATCAAGTCATCTGCTTGTTTTTTACCCTGTGAAATGATTAGAGCAACCTCGGCATCTATCATCTTTGCGACTTCTTCACTATAGTTTCGGTGTTCTGTGTACTCTTTACCCAAGAAAGGCATTTCATCCCGGTGGCCATAAATTTGAGGACCCATCTTGCTGCTCATACCGTAATCCATCACCATCTTCCGGGCAATTTCAGTGGCACGTTTTAAGTCATTTTGCGCCCCGGTCGTAATATCTTCCCGTCCGAAAAATGCCTCTTCTGATGATCGTCCTCCCATTAATGTTGCAATCTCATCAAGAAAATGTGCTTTTGTCTCAAGTCGTCTTTCTTCTTCAGGCATATTCCAGGTGTATCCCAGCGCCATTCTGCGAGATATTATTGAAATCTTGTGAACAGGGTCTGCGTGGGGGGAAAGGTGGCTCACAAGCGCATGGCCAGCTTCGTGAATCGCCGTAACATATTTTTCCTTATCAGATAAAACACGGGAGCGCTTCTCTGGTCCCATCATCACCTTTTCAATCGACTCAAAAAGATCGGCTTGAGATATGGTTTTCTTGTTGTTTCTGGCCGCCATAATGGCTGCTTCATTTGTCAGATTTCTGAGATCCGCACCGGAAAACCCAGGAGTAGAGCTTGCAATCCTCTCTAGATCAGCGCTTGATTCTACCGGCTTGGATTTAGTGTGAACCTTTAGAATAGCAAACCGCTCTTTCCGATCAGGTAAGTCGATGTACACCTGTCGATCAAATCTACCTGGACGCAGCAATGCAGGATCAAGTACATCGGGACGGTTGGTTGCGGCAACAACGATAACATTATCAGTCGATTCAAATCCATCCATTTCCATAATGGAGGCAACTACTTCACTGTCGGCCACAT
>DAOOSE010000108.1:0-4079 GCA_035389625.1 bacterium | reverse complement strand
TACCTTCCGGAGGAACTTTTGGACCGTTATCGACTGATGAGATTGCAGGAGGCGATTTCGGCAATTCATGAACCAAGGTCAGCGCAAGAGATAGATGCCTCACGCCGGCGTTTTGCTTTTGATGAATTATTTATGATTGCCGCAACATCAAACATGGTTAGAGGCGAGCTCAGTGAGGCTCACGCTCCAAGGATTGATATTGATTTGGAATATTTAAAGAGACTCAAGCTAAAACTGCCATTTAAACTGACGGAAGATCAGGAAAAAGCGTTGGCGGATATTACTAACGATATTAGCGGCACAACCCCCTCTAACTCCCCCTTGGATAAGGGGGAGAACCGGCCCATGAGCCGTCTGCTCAACGGTGATGTCGGGAGCGGGAAGACGATTGTTGCTTGCCTTGCTGCGGCCAGTGCTGCAAGAGCAGGTTTTCGGACACTGATAATGGCGCCAACAGAAATATTGGCAAAGCAGCACTTTAAGACTTTTTGTGAAGTGCTTAAGAATGAAGATGTTTCAATTGGTTTAATAACCTCGTCAACCAAAATGGTTGTTGGAAAACCAAAAACCCAGATTCCAGAGCAAAAAGAAAACCCAGGATTAAAACCTGAAAATGCGCAATTTATTGTCGGTACACACGCATTGCTGACTAAGGGAAGAAGATATGACAGGGTTGGATTAGTGGTGGTTGATGAACAGCATAGGTTTGGCGTGGAACAGCGCTCTGCCCTCAAAAGAGTAGTAATTATCAATGATCAATTACCAATTATCAATCAATTTAAAAATTCAAAAATTGATCAATTAAATGTAAATTGTAAATTGAAAATTGATAAATTGGAGAAAAGGAGCCCCCACTTTCTCTCTATGACCGCCACCCCTATTCCCAGAACACTTCAGTTGGCTCTGTTTGGCGATCTGGACGTTTCTTTGATTAAGGAGAAACCATCTAATCGCAAAGCCATAAAGACTCGTTTTGTTGAGCCTCACAATCGGGAAAAAGCATATCAATTCATCAAGGCGCAGGTGAGCTCTGGGCGGCAAGTATTTGTGGTTTGCCCCTTGATTCAAGAAAACATGGAACAAGAAACATGGAATAAGAGTCAAGAGCTATTTGAAACAGAGAGAAAATCGGTGATGAGTGAATACGAAAAGCTGAAGAAAGAGATATTTCCAGAGTTTAAGGTTGTGATGCTTCATGGCAAGATGAAATCGAAGGAGAAGGATGAAATCATGCTTGATTTTTCAAGAGGAAAAACCAATATTCTCGTTTCGACTTCTGTGATCGAGGTTGGGGTCGATGTACCAAACGCCACGGTCATGATGATTGAGGATGCGGAGAGATTTGGACTGGCCCAAATTCACCAATTCAGGGGAAGGGTCGGTAGAGGGGAGCACCAGTCATTTTGCTTTCTTTTTTCAAATAGTGTTAGTGAAAAAGCGATGCAACGACTGCGGGGACTTGAATCTACAGACGATGGATTTGCTTTGGCTGAGCTTGATCTCTCTCAGCGAGGCCCGGGATCAATTTTAGGAACAATGCAGTCCGGAATAACAGAACTTCAGATGGCATCATTTTCTGACCTAGAACTAGTTTCTGAGGCAAGCGAAGCTGCCGGAAGGATAGTTGCCGAAAGTCCCGATCTGGAAAACTTTCCGCTTCTTAAAGAAAAAATCATGGCTTTTCGTACAGGAAAGCACTTGGAATAAAAGTCAAAATGCAAGTCTCAACTCTCAAAATTAAGGAAAAATTGAAACTAACAAAGATCAGACCAATGGTTAGCTGCGTCCTTCTGAGACTGTGCATTTCTCAAATTAGGCCGGCTGAAATTGTCGAGAGGTATCGTTTTGTAATCGCAATTTGCCTGAGTTTTGGGATAGTGATTGGGCTTACGGTAATGCTCGTGGTGGTGAATAAAATCCGACCAGAGGGAGAGCGAAGGCTTCTGGAGCTTGAAAAAAGGTTGGTAGTGCTGGAGTCCTCTCAAAAGAAGGAGGAAATTGCGGTGGATCCTGCGACACTTCTGACTCAAAATTCGACAGCGGAGGAAAAAGAGGAACCTTTACCGGCTACGTCAGCTTTGGGAGTAGCTACACCATCACAACAAGTGAAGGAGACACCAACTAGGAGCAAGATAGATCTCAATACAGCGGGCGTCAGCGAGCTTGATGGCTTGCCTGGAATTGGCAAAACTTATGCTCAGAGAATCATTGATTACAGGAATCAAAATGGCCCCTTCCAGTCAATCGACCAGATCAAGAAGGTGAAAGGGATTGGCGAGAAAACATTTGAGAAGCTTAAAGACCAAATTATGATAGGAAGATAGGTTGGCCTTCGAATACAAGGTCAGAAATGGAAAAACCGCCATTCGGGCGGCTTTTCCATTCAGCAAGAATCCGAATTGGATTACTGCAAATCGGCTCGAGCTTGATTGATTAAATCAGTCAAGCGTTTATGCTTTTTCTCAAGCTCTTCATTGGATCGTTTAAGTTCTTCGTTGCGTCGCTCGGTATCAGAAACAGCATCAGTGGTTTGCTTAATCAGGTCATTGAGTTGGTCAACAAGCTCCTTCATCTTACCGGTGGTATCGGTTGCTTTCGTTCGTAACTCGTCAAGCTGTTTGCGCAAAGCAGAGTCATCTGTAAGCCCGGGTTTGGGGGGAAGGATGGGTGGGAAAGGCTTTGGTTTGTCGGCCGGTTTTTGCGTTTCCTTGACCGGCACTAACGGTTTAGTATCTTCTTTGAAAAAATCATCGGGGCTAATCTTGTCTGTCAAATCAGGTACTTTGTCAGGAACCCCGAATATCTCGTCATCGATCGGTTCGCTTGGGTTTCCCCAATCAGCTATGTCAATATCGGTTTTATCTTCCTTGGTGTTGTCGAAGGGGGTATTTATGGGGGTTTTGGTACTCGGTTTCTCTGTCTTAGTTTCGGAAGCGCTATCCTCTTTGTCGCCAAAAATGCCAAATATTTTTGAAGGATGGTGTTCAAACTCCAAATCACCCACGGTAGTATTGCCCAATGGTTTTTGGGGCGGAGTACTTGTACTTACTTGTGGTGAGTCACTCGGTTTTGTGGTCGGAGCAGAAGCAGCAACAGAAGGAGCCCCTGCCGCGTTAGACCGATCGAAATCCTCATCTGGCAAATCCCAAGATAATGAGGTGTTGCTAAACATTTTCCCTCCTAGTTTGTATTTTTGTTTACCTTTTTATTCCCAATAAGTATAACAAATAACATTTTAAAAATGCAAATATTGGCCGTGTCCAGCAGTCTTGATGGGGGTTGGTGCCCGGGAGAGGACTCGAACCTCCACGCTTTGCAGCACCAGTTCCTAAGACTGGCGTGTATACCATTTCACCACCCGGGCAATGAGAGAATTGTATCCTGAAATTGTTCTTTTTTCAACCTAAGGCAATTACTTTTTGTTATTCTCCTCTTGTTTTTTCTTCAGGATAGCTCGCAGCTTAAAAACCGATCTGCCTGAGACTGGCATATCCTCTTTTTGTCGCTCCTCTGCTTTCCGCCGGAGGTCTTCTTCAATTTTTTCGAGATCGTCATTGAATTTATTATTCATTTGGCATTGAATTGAAAATTAGGAATTGATAATCGAAAATTGCGCGAAGCGCTTTACCATCCTCCTCCGCCACCACCTCCACCACCACCGCCGGAGAATCCTCCACCACCAGAGCCGGAAGATGAGGGAGAAGAGGCCATGGTTGAAGCCATGGACGTTGCCAAAGAGTTCATACTGCTGGTCAGGGAATTTGTATCAAATGCCCCGACATGGCCGATGTACCAGTATGGGTGATAGCTCGCGAAGTACTCTTCACCGTAAATTCTTTTCATATTCTCTATCCACATTCCGGTAATGCCGAAGATCATGGCGTATGGAAGGTATTTTTCGAAGAGACCCTCTTTTTCGCTGAATTGTGCCCGATATTTCTCAGCCTTCTCCATAAAAAGTTTAAATCCTTCTATCTCCCACATTGTTCGTGCGCCCTTTTTGGTTCTGCTGGGCATCAGAAGTGCAAATACCAGCAGTATGATTTCGGCAGCGACAAACGAGGTAATGGCAATTGCGG
>DAOOSE010000107.1:0-4091 GCA_035389625.1 bacterium | reverse complement strand
CTTCTGGGAGCAGCCGTCGCCTACATTGGCGGCGTAAACTTTGCTGCCTCGTTCCAGCCGGAGTGGCAACACACTCCGCGCTGGTTGTTCGGAGCCATGTTCCTCAGCGGCACGGCCGGAGTGGCCGTGGCGCTGAGTGCCCTCCTCCGGAGAAGGGGGGCATGACTTCCAGCGGGGCGGCTGCGCTACGCAACGCCCCCTCACTCCTTTTGCTTGCGGAGACCACGCTTTAGCGTGTTGGGATGTAAATCTCAATACTTGCAGCAAGCTAAAGCTTGAACTCCGAAGCTAAATTTAATTGTTATGAACACCTACGTCTTTATCCTTGGTCGGGAGACTGAGATTGCTCGAGCGGAAATTGAGGCGGTACTCTTACTGCACGGTTTTGAGTACTCCTTAATTAATGTAACGGACAATGTGTTAGCTATCAAGTGCTCTTCTACAGCTATGGACGACGGACTTAACGGACAACAGACGACAGATCAAAAAATCGGGCAGTTAGCGAGTGTGCTTGGCGGAACTATTAAAATCTATCGTATAGTAGCCGAGTATTCAGGGGAGCCATTAATGACTCTCAAAAAGCTTTTGAGGGAGAAAACGCTGGAATCAGCCGGCAAATTCATCTTTGGTCTATCAAGCTATACAGCTAGATTTGGCAAAGAAAGAGTAAACAAGTTGGGACTTCAATTAAAGAAAGAAATTGCCAAAGAGCACTCGGTCAGATTTGTCGCATTGCAGGAGGAGAAGGAGCTTTCGTCAATCCAGAGTTTGAAAAACGGCTTGGATTCCAAGGGACTCGAGATTGGGATTTTTAATAATGCTATTGGTGAGCTTATCGGTCTTTCAAATCCAGAAGAGTGGAGTAAACGCGATTACGGCAAACCAGCAGGGGATAAATATTCAGGGATGGTACCGCCGAAACTTGCACGCATGCTTATTAATATAACACTAGGATTGCGTGCAAGAATTATCAATGATCAATTATCAATTTCCAATCATTTTAAAAATTCTCAAATTAATCAATTAAATGAAAATTGCAAAATTGCCCCGAGAAGGGGTCCCTTTGGGAAAAATTGTAAATTCCACGACTGCGTCGTGGTCGAACCTTTCTGTGGTTCAGGCAATATCTTGATGGAAGCCCTCATGCTTGGCTGCGATGTGGTGGGGAGTGATGTTTCAGCTAAGGCTGTTGAGGATACAAAAACAAACCTCAAATGGCTGAAAGCTAATAGCTCATCGCTAATAGCCGATCAAAAAAAACAACTAGCTATAAGCAATAAGCCATTAGCAATATTTCAAGCTGATGCGACTAGCTCCCAATTAATTGAAAATTGGAAATTGAAAATTGGAAATTACAACCACGTAGTGGTTGTGACTGAGCCTTATTTGGGCAAGCCCAAAAAATTTAAATCATCATATGGAGCAATAAGAGCTGAATATAAAATTGTTAGGGAGTTGTATATTAAGTTTTTAAAAAACCTAATACTTGGTACTCGGTACTTGGAACTTTGTACTATTTGCGTCGTTTTCCCCCTTGTTGAAACCTTCGATCAGGGTCAATTTTCTCTCTACAGAGATTCTGTTGACGAGATTCGCGATTTAGGCTATACTGAAGTTCGTCCGCCATTAATTTATGGCAGAGATTATCAGGTGGTAAAGAGACAAATTGTTTTTTTAAAACACCAATCACCAAGAAACAATAACCAAAAATAATATTGGATCTTGTTACTTGATTATTGGTTATTTCTTCCGAAGGAAGTATATGGCACATAAAAAGGCTGCAGGTAGTACAAGACTTGGACGAGATTCCAAAGCAAAGCGCTTAGGCGTTAAAGTTTTTGGTGATCAGGCTATTACTGCCGGTGGAATTATTGTTCGCCAAACAGGTACCAAGTACCATGCTGGCGACAATGTCGGTACCGGTGGTGACTATACCCTCTATGCTCTTAAAACCGGCACAGTAAAGTTTCAAGAGAAACGTGTTCCTGCCTTCAATGGCAACAAGGCAAAGAGAATGTTCGTTCATGTCGTTCCACAAATGGATAACTAATAATCTAAATGACTAATAACGAATATTAGTCATTCGTTATTTGGACAATTCGTTGTCCATTTCTGATAGGGAAAATTATGCAGAAGATTTTACAAAAATTCATGAAAAAAAATGTTCCTACTGTAAAGCCAGGGGACACTGTTAAAGTTCATATCAAGGTTATTGAAGGTGCCAAGGAGAGAGTTCAGATTTATGAAGGATTGGTAATTGCTGCCAAACATGGATCAACTCTTGATGGCACTTTTACCGTGCGCAAAGAGTCATTCGGTATCGGCGTAGAGCGAACTTTTCCATTGCATTCACCTCGCATAATCAAGGTTGAGAGAGTAAAACAATCAAAAGTAAGACGCAGCAAGCTTTATTACATCCGTGAATTGTCGGGTAAAAATGCACGTCTTAAGGAATTGAACCGCGATCATAAGATTTGGGAAGAGAAGGGTGCCGAGGAAGAGCTGGAAAAGATTGAGGCCGAGAAGGCAAAGCTGGCCGAAGAGGAAGCTGCCAAAAAGGCAGCCGAAGAAGAGGCATTAGCCAAGAAGGCTGAGGCTTTGGCTGGGGATAGAATAAAAGAGTAATCGTCAGGAATGGACGACGAACTATATTAACAACGAACGACGAATACTGAAGAAGGCGCTTGGAAACGGGCGCTTTTTTCATGAGATCTATTTGAGCAAAAGGGGAGGGCCGACGCGTTGTTTTTGGGGGCGGGTGTAATTACTCAGGTGCTACCTCATGGAAAATGTCATAGTACTGTAATCGTCGTTCTTCTATTTTCTTGCATAATTCAGTGCGCTCAAGATCCAAGTTCCCGATCCTTGGGTTGAAAGTGCTATGGCGGATAGGCTGATGGACCTCTGTGCGTCTTTTTTGTTCCAGCTCCGAATCGACTTGTTCGGTCATTGCCTTGAGTAGGGTAATTTCTGCAATAAGTTGTTTCCTGACTTCATCGGTGTCGGTTTCCGGATTTTCAATTGGTGAAACGCTTTCGCTTTCCATTTGACCTCTTAGACCAGATTATATTTTTCATTTCTCTTGATTGCTTCGATATTCTCAAGAGTAGTATTTAAAATACGCTCGATTGCTTCCTGGGAGTTGAAGGCGTTGTGAGGGGTGGCAATGACGCGTGGATCTTTCAGCAGGATATTGTTTGCGACGTTAAGCCGGAGTAGATTCTTGCTAGTGTTGCAATTGATCAATTCGCACTCCTCCTTGATTTCCGCTTCGCCTTCGAAGACGTCGAGACCTGCTCCGGCAATGATCCCGTCTTTCAAGGTTTGCAGCAAGACCTCTGTTTCTATCAAGGCACCGCGGGCAGTATTGATGATATAGGCCCCCTTTTTTATCTTGAGCACATTGTGCTTATTGATGAGATGAATTGTCTCCTTAATTGCCGGCAGGTGGAGGGTAATAATATCTGATTGAGAGAGAAGATTATCAAGGTTCATATACTCAAACTCATACTTCTTTGCTAGCTCTTTGTTCGGGAAGGCATCATAGGCCACGATCTTCATCTCGAAGCCATAGGCGATTCTGATAACATGGCTGCCGATACCACCGGTGCCGATCACGCCGATCGTCTTGCCTTTTAGATCGAAGCCACGAAGATCGTTCGTGTTAAAGTCGCCCCGCCGAACCTTCTCTATACTCGAGGCAAGTTTCCTGGCAAGAGCAAGAATCAATGCAAAGGTGTGCTCGGCCACCGTATTTTCGCCGTAGTGGGGAACGTTTGCGACTGAAACTTTTCGTTTCTTGCATGCTTCAATATCGATGTGGTCATATCCGGTCGAGCGGGTCGAGATCAGCTTAAGATTCGGGGCTTTGGCCAGCACAAGATCGTCGATTTTGGAGTAAATAAAAGGGGAGATCACTTCGACTTCAGAGAGGTCATCTGGGGAGGCTGTCGTCAAGGGTTTCTCGGAAAATATCAGATCATCCTTAGGGAAATGAGATTTAATTGCATTCTTCTCCCACCCCTCAAGCTCAAAAAAGGCAATTTTCATAATTTCCTTGTGGTTTTAGTTCTTGTTCATGGAACTATATT
>DAOOSE010000106.1:0-4115 GCA_035389625.1 bacterium | reverse complement strand
TGTCACGTCCATTGAAAAGGGTGGTAAAAAATATTTTGCAGTTGAGCAGCCGCACAAACTTCTCGACCTCCTCGAGACCGAAGAGGAGATTGTTAAGCGAAATTTAAACCAGCTAATCGATCGCAAAAAACGAATTAGGCAAATTATGCCGGAGCTGGTTTCGATGGCTTCGACCGGTAGCCGACCCAAAGTTCGTTTCTTTGAGGGCAAGGAAGGTGTCGTCTCAGCTTTTGAAGATACACTAAAACAGCCGGCCGGTTCGGAAATACTGATGTATTCCACCACTCGAGGCTTTTATTCAGAGGTGCCCAGCTATCTTGATTCGTACCTGAAGAAACGAGTAGCCAAAAAAATCAGCGTTCGCTTGATCCTGCCGGACGACCCATTGTCGGTCGAATATGCCAAAAAGGATAAGGAGCAGCTACGTCAAACCAGACTTGTTCCTGCGGCAAAATTTCCATTTACCAATGAGATCGATATCTACGGCAACAAATTGGCGATTGTTTCTCTTGAGCAAGAATGGCTGGCAGTCATCATCGAATCTGAAAGTATTGCCAAAACACAAAGAATGATCTTTGAGTTGGCCTGGGACGGAGCAAAGGTTAATGCCTCAGGTTTACGACAGTAAAAATGTGTCAAAAACTCGTATATGCGAAAAAATGACACATTTTTTAGTTTAAACAGGGGTGCGGCAAAGAAGGGTGTGCTAGACGGTAAAGTAACCCTTATGTCAAAATTGAGTGCAGTTTGTGTTTAGAGTATTACTTAGGCGTCGACGATATTTTTCTTGATAAACTTTTTGATCGCGGAGAGAGTTTCATCTCGGAATTGGGGAGGGGAGGAAGCGACCCAAACGGCAAAATTGTAAAGCTCCTGGTTTTCAACTTCGACCCACTTTCCGTTCTTGGACAGAAAGTAAAAGAGGGTGGTGATAGCGATTCGTTTGTTGCCGTTCTGAAAGGGGTGATTTTTGATAATCAGGTAAAAGAGAATGCTGGCTTGGTCGATTAAAGTCGGATAAAGTGAGCGCTTGTCATAGGTTTGGAAGGGAGCAGAGAGGCAACTCTCTAGGACATTGGGATAACGAGTTGAAAAATCGGGGATTGGTTCATCCCACCTCAAAAGTTCTCGCGCCATGCGGTGGGCTACCAACTCAACCTCATTAATTGATATGCGAAAAATCATATATATGCTCTAATGTCTATCATTTCTGCCTCCATTTACCCCTCCTAATCCATAAGGAAAATTTATTCTTCCCCAAGTTTCTTGATCACGTCGCCATATTCCTTGAAAACTCGCTTGACGGCCTTGTCAACCTCTTTTTCTGCCTTGGAAATGTTTGTCTCGAGATTGACCCCGAGATCTGAAAGCTTAATAAGATAGTTTCCTCCGACTCTTATTGCTGGAATTTTACCTGATTGAACCAGTCGAAAAACTTGAGTTCGGCTGAGCCCAAGTATTTCTCCAGCTTCAGAGGTTGAAACGAATTTTTTATGTTGCATGATATAAATAGCGTATCATAAGTTGCATGAATTTGTCAATGCAACATATTAAAAATTAGTAATTAATGATGTAGCACTATTCAATACAGCAGTCTATTGCTCTTTTAACCAAACTGCCAAGCTTCCCAAAAACCGAGTTCTTGGGTGTCTTCTCATTATCGATCTTTTCTTCGTCAATTTTCTTGGCGTCATCAATATCAACTGCTTTGAGATTAATCCCCCAGAACAATGAATACAGGTTGTAAGCTTTTTCGAAAAAATTCTCAGCTTCTTTTTTGTGTCCTCGCCCAAGCTCCTTGGTGCCAACCTCCATCAGTCGCATCGAAGCTGCCAGTAGGTGTTTGGAGATACACCAGACTTCGCCTTCGTATTCTTTAATGATCTTTTTCAGTAGATCTTTGCGCATCTCGCGCACTTCTTTCAAGAGGTCAAGGTAGCTGTCCTTGCTGGTTTTTTTCGCAGTGAAGAAAAAGTGCTCCTCGATCGAGATTAAGTTCATTATTGCAATCGAAAGGTCTTCATCAGATGAGAGATCCAGCTTGTTTTCCTTGCTAAATTCTATCTTGTTGAGTAAATCTTTAGCATTGGCAATCATTGAAAAACTCCAAAATTGTTAAATTGTTGCATTGTTGAATTGTTAGCCTAGCTAATTCTCTTTCCATGGAGAAGAGGGAACAATTTAACAATATAACAATTGATACCCGACTAAGTTTACCTCAAATAATTATTTCGTAATTAAATACGCTACCACACTTAAGATTGCCAATGTACCGATGGGCATAGCAACTTTCTGGAAGGGAAACCAGGCATGGCCATCGTTTTTTTTCTTGATTACTTCGTACGCCAATATTGCGATTATAAAAAATATGGTACCGACGATAATGCTTAGGAAAAGTTTGTCTATGCCAAGATAGGCAGTGCCAATGTATTTATTGCCAGGATGAGTGATGAGTCCTTGTGTGTAAAAAGATACTAAAACAAGACCGTAATAGATTAGTGTGACCAGGATTTTTCTCCCTTTAAATTTTATATTTTTCTTGTTGAGCCAATTGATTGTCCATCCGGTAACGGAAACCAAAAGGCCGCCAATCCAAAGTCCGGTCACGAGATCGTCAATCTTGAGCCAACGAGCCAGTCCGACTCCGCCTAATGCGGCTGCCGTACACACACCGCAAACGGCATGAGTTTTTGTGGTCAGGGTTAATGTTGCAATAACGGCCAATAGACTAAATTTTCCAAATGTCCTCACAATACCTCCGGGGTAGGTTAATATGCAGGTATTATCGCTAATAATTTTTTTATTTGCAACACTTCCGCGCTTGGAAATTAGGAAATTTTATGCTAATCTTAAAAAAGTTGCGAAGGCAATATTTGTTTATCGGGGAAGAGGGGAGTTGGGAGAGGTCGCATAGTTGGCCTAGTGCGGAGGTTTGCTAAACCTCTATACGGAGTAATTCCCGTATCGCGGGTTCGAATCCCGCCCTCTCCGCCATGACACATGGTTGCCGAAGGCAGCCGATGGGGCATAAAGAGTGGTGGGTGAGAACCCGCTAGTAGGGAGACGGGTCTGGGGCCCCGTCTGAGAATCCCGCCCTCTCCGCCATGTACCGCGGCAAAATCTTTGATTTTGACCTGGTACATGGCGACGCCATCAGATTTTTATTATACTTATGTTTTACTGTCTCTAAAGGATTTAAAGTTTTATATTGGTTCAACTGGAAACTTGGAAAAAAGGCTTGCTGCTCACGAAAAGGGACGTGTTAATGCTACAAAAAACCGGTTGCCCATTAAACTAATCTTTTATGAAGCACACCTCGATAAATTTGATGCTTTAAGGAGAGAAGATTACCTTAAATCTACTAAAGGCAAGAGAACATTACGTAATATGTTGAGTGAATTTTTAAGAAAAGAAAATATGCCAGAAGTTTAAGGAGGGAGATATGGCAAAAGATGAGAACATTGACAACCCAAAACCGCTTTTAGAATGGAAAGCTGCTGAATCAGTTTCCTCGGAGCGAAATGTCAGTTGGTACGTGATAGTCATTGCCGCCGCTTTAGTCATCGGGTACTTTCTTTATCGAGACTCGAACTGGACAGGGTTAGTGCTAGTGATAATTGGCATGCTCCTGATCCTTGCTTCTCGAATGGGTCAGCATGAGGTCAGCTGCAGTGTTTTTGATAAGGGAATAGTAGTCGATAATAAAGTTTATGAATACACTGATTTCAAGAATTTTTTCTTTTCTGTTGGAGAATTGTCCAAGCTTAAGTTACAGCGAGCAGGGCGTTGGGCTGGCCAGGTAACTGTTCCTGTTACTGATGAGATTTCAGAAAAAGCAAGAACGCTTTTGTCTAAGCATTTGCCTGAAGAGAAAGAGACGGGTGAAGACTTCGTCGACCGCATCAATCGATTGTTTCGTTTTTGATCAAGATCCCGCATTATTGTTCCGGAAGTATTGTTAGCCCTAGTAGCTTAGTGGATAAAGCGTTGGTTTCCGGAACCAAAGACCGGAGGTCCGATTCCTCTCGAGGGTACCAGCTTAGAACTTAGTGCTTTACAACTTTTAACTTTTTATTTATGCCCGCGTAGCTCAGTTGGATAGAGCGTTGGATTGC
>DAOOSE010000105.1:0-4117 GCA_035389625.1 bacterium | reverse complement strand
CGGGGGATAATCGGCCTTTTCAAAGCCTTCCAGAGGAAACCCATGGAGTCGGCTTTAGCTTTCTATATGATATGCCTGCTGATCATCTTTGGCTATTGCTCCCTGGCTTACAATAGGTACGAAGTCGGAGTGAACCCTGGACTGCATTCCTTTGGCGACGCTGTCTGGCTGGCCTTCACCACTCTTACCACCATCGGCTATGGCGATGTTCATCCAGTTACCACGGACGGTAGAATTGTTTCAGCAATATTGGTCATCACGGGAACTGGATTCTTTGCCCTGCTCAGTGGAGAGTTTGCCACCCTGCTAATAAAAGCCTACAAAAATCAGTCAAACGAAGCAAATTCAAAATAAACCATAACCAAAGAATGGAGTTTTCATTTGACAAATTTAGAAGATTCTTTTTGGTAGATTAAGATAGAAAAAACCATCTGGAGGAATGAAATGGATTTCAAGGACCAGATCAAGCAGCTAGCTGACAGGATCGAGAAACTGAAAGACCAGATCCACACTGAGGAAGCCACCAAGAACGCGTTTATCATGCCATTCATTGTTGCTTTGGGGTATGATGTTTTCAATCCCCTCGAGGTCATTCCTGAATACGTTTGCGATATTGGGACAAAGAAAGGCGAGAAGATCGACTACGCGATATTTAAGGACGACAAACCCACCATCCTGATCGAGTGTAAACACTGGGGTCATGTCCTCAATCTTCACGAGGGACAGTTACTGAGGTATTTCCATGTGTCACGCGCCAAGTTCGGGATCCTGACCAATGGCATCATATACCGGTTTTACACTGATTTGAAAGATCCCAACAAAATGGACGAGAAACCTTTCTTCGAGATCAATCTCTGTGACATCAGGGAAAACCAGATCGACGAACTCAAGAAATTCCATAAATCCTATTTTGACATCGACAATGTACTCAGTACGGCCAGCGAACTTCAGTACACCAACCAACTGAAAGCCCTGGTCAAAGCTGAAATGTCAAATCCCAGTGAGCATCTGGTGAGGCTTTTCACGAAGCAGGTCTATCCCGGAAAAATGATCACTTCTTCGGTGCTTGAACAATTCACCGAACTGCTGAGAAAGTCATTCTCCTCCGTGATCAGCGACATCATCCAGGAACGCTTCAAGACCGCCCTCGACAAAGAGAAGGAAGGTGACAAGCCAAAAACAAGCGGAGATGGCGATGACACACCCCAGGGAAACGATGACGGTATCGACACAACCCTGGACGAGATGGAATCTTTTTACATCGTCAAAGCCATCCTTTCCCAGAAAGTTCCGCTCACCAGGATCCACCACAGGGACACCAAATCCTACTTCGGGATCCTGCTCGACGACAACAACCGGAAACCCATCTGCAGGCTTTACTTGACAGATAAAAGAAAACAGCTTGTGACCTTCGGGGAAGGCAAAACCGAACAAAAACACGATTTGGAAACCTTGGACGATATCTACAAATACGCCCCCGAACTGCTGGCGGCGGTGGAGATGTACAACAAGTAGCAGAGTGTATGTTTTGAGGAGAGGTAACGTGAAAGTAACAATTAGATTGCTGCTCATTGTGTTAATGAGCGTCATTATGGTTGTGGGATGTAGTTCCAAGTCTGAAAAAAAGGACAAGGATTCATACAACGTCTCAAGATTCGACAACTGGATCACTTATGACGTTCCCGGAGTTCTGTCTTTTCAAGCCCCCCAGACCATGGAATTGAAAACGGGTAGTTATAAGGTATTAACTGACGCGATGAAAGAGCGTTCCGGGATCACGGTGAATTCGGACGACATGGTATTGCAACAAAAGGGACTAAATGACAAGAATCCTGAGGCATTCAAGAAATACTGCCGTATCTTAGTGAATACAGAACGTTCTGCTAAAGGCACATATCTTGGATTGTGGGATGATTACATACCGTCTGAAGCGGAGTTATCTGAATTTGAAAGCGAGATGATGCGCGGTCTTGCAGGCGCTCAAGGGATTTCCATATTAAACACGTATCCGCCTGAGGTCGTTAGTATCAACGGCATTGATATGGTAAAGTTCTCTTATCGAAGGACAGGCGTATACAAACAGCCGGTTTTTGTAACAACTTATCTAGTACAGAATAACAGCATGATGCATAATATAGCTGTTTCATACCGGGAATCAGAGATGCATTTATGGAAAGATGACTTGGATAAGGTCATATATACGTTTAAATTTATCGAAAATTGAGGAGGCATCATGAATAAATACCAGAAAAAGAATCAAGACAACAAAATTAAGTTTCTGAATTCTTTGCCTTTAGGCCTAGTTAGAGCCTTTAATGATAGTATTTTCAAGGATGGAGTATCGCAAGATAAACTGCTTTATATAGGAGTAGTGTCTATTTTCAAGCCATACTACTACTTGATAAACACTCTATTGTTCTTTATTGCTGTATATCTTAACGGTTTTTTAATGCGAACCGTAGGTACTTGGTTGGGTCCAGCAGTGTTTATAATAACTATACTTTTCATCATAAGAGGATATAGTCCAAAATCATATCTGCTCGTTATGGCAGATGAACTTATCTTTATCCCTAAGGATAATGAGATCAATTACTTTCGCTTGATGCCAGATGATGTTGAAGTAATATACAAAACAAGTCTTTTCGGGGCACTTAAGATATATCCTACTGTAGATGCCTTCAAAAAGCTGAATGACTCTAATAAGAAGGCTATGGTTCTATCCCAGTATAAGGTATGTGGTTCATTTAGTTCTAAAACATCGTCGGGAAACGTCAACAACGTGCTTTACGCCATTCTTCAATCTCAATTCTCAGAGAAAGTCGTTGGTCGAGATAAATTAGTCAGAAAGTTTAGAATATTCAACAAATAAATCTGCGACTCTAAACCAGGTATACCTAATTTACTGGTGATGTAATAATGACGGTTACAACAGATTTTCCTCCTGGGTAGAGTGAAGCTATATCAGTATTCCTGAAATATACGACCATGAGAGGTTATCGTGAGTTTGTTAGAATCTATCTTATCCAGTAAACTTTGGGCACCTGCCACAGTCATTCTTCCAGTTTTGACATACTATCTATCCACACGTTATAGAGTGAAAAGGGAAGTCGCTTTTGGATTATACGATTTTTCTATGCTGCTTTCACCGACATTGCCAGATGCTGACAAATACAAGCTATTCTATAATGATAAGGTTCTCGATAACATAATAATACTGAAAATAAGAATTACAAACACTGGGAACAAGTGTATCTGCGTCTCAGATTATGTGCGGCCAATTGTGTTTCACTTTCCGGATACGCTTGCCATTATAAGTCATGAAATAATTGCATCGTACCCGGATAACATATATCCCTCCGTTATCTCAGATGGCAATAAGTTGATTTTTGAGCCTTTTGATTTCAACGCAAACGATGATATCAGGGTTAAGGTGGTTGTTTCCGCTGACAAGAGCCAGTATGAAGAGAAGGATATAGTAAAACCTGATGTACGCATTAAAGACTTAAAGCAGATAAGGATTCACTGCGCCAAATCCGGAGATGATTCCTTTAAGAGTTACATTGGTTTTTTTATAGCTTTTCTTGGTTTAGGTCTAATATATCAAGGTTTGTTCAAAGACTCAAGTGAGGTAATGGCGATGACTGGAAGCTTGTTATCTGTCATTGGCATTATCGTTCATACCTCATTAAACAAGAAAACTCGACCCTATAGAATGTGATACATTTACATTACACTGATTTCAATTCTCTCAAATAGACTGCTCTCATATTGAATACTTACATCGGATGACTTTTCCCTTTGATAAATAAGCCAGCCGGGAAGGAGTGGCCGCGTGTACAGAGCGTGGTCCCGGCTTCCCGGCCGGCTTTTTCCTTGGAGGAGCCTTTTGGCTCTTGATCATGTTTCTTTGACGCTATGGGTGTTTGTTCGCTCCGGACCGAAAACTCCGATTCGTGATGGGCTTCTGTTCTTTACTTTCATCAGCTGACCTCACATCAGCTTGTCCAGCAGCTCATAGCCGGGAACGGCTTCGAGCAGCCCGGCTTCCACGGCCCTTTTCACACTGCGGCAGGGGAGGTCGTTGTTTTCGATGTGGATGCGCTCCAGGAATTCCAGG
>DAOOSE010000104.1:0-4198 GCA_035389625.1 bacterium | reverse complement strand
GGCGTCCAGGCTTTCGACCGCAATTCCTGCTCCCTTAACCACGCACTCTGTCGGATTGTTGGCCACTTCACAGGGAACTCCAGTTACCTTAGTCAGAAGTGAATCGATCTCTCGGAGGAGTGCTCCACCACCTGTGATAACGATCCCCTTGTCCATTACATCTGATGCTAGCTCGGGCGGAGTTTTCTGCAAAACATCTTTCACGGCATTGATAATATCCAGAAGTGGAGGTTTGATTGCCAGAACGATCTCTTCGGAACCAATCATTATGCTCTCCGGGAGTCCGGTAATGCTATTAGAACCGGAAACCTCCATTTTAAGCTCCTTTTTCAAATTCTGCGCAGAGCCGATCTGGGATTTTATCAATTCGGCGGTTTGATCACCGATTACTAGATTGTGTTTTTTTCGAATGTAGTTTGCAATAGCGCTATCAAATTTATTGCCCCCTACACGGACAGTGGTTGAAGCAACTACATCACCAAGCGAAATCACGGCCACCTCTGTGGTGCCGCCTCCGATGTCAATGATCATGTTGCCTGAAGGTGAAGCGATCGGTATTCCTGCCCCAAGAGCTGCGGCGACCGGCTGTTTGATCAAATAAGTCTGCTTTGCTCCTGCTGAATTGCAAGCATCGACAACTGCTCTTCGCTCAGTCGATGTGACACCGGCAGGAATTGTCACCATGACATCGGGCTTAAAAATCCGAATATTGCCTGTAATTTTATTAATAAAATGTCGTAAAATTGCTTCTGCAATACGAAAATTGGCAATAACCCCATCTTTCAGTGGAGAGGCAGCAATTATGCTCTCTGGAGTGCGACCGATCATTTTCTTGGCTTCGGTGCCAATTGCCATAATTTTATTATCAGAAGCCTCAAGAGCAACAACGCTTGGTTCATTTACAACAATCCCCTTCTTGGGCACGTAAACACGAATGTTTGTTGTGCCTAAATCAATTGCAAGTTTTCGAATCATTTAGTAGTTCCAAGGGTGAGAGGACGAAAGTGTGAAAGTTGTCTACTTTCGACCTGACTACTTTCGCTCTTTCACACTATAATTAATCAATTCTTTCTATCTCAGCGCCGAGACCCTGAAGCTTGATATCCATTTGCTCATATCCCCGATCGATAAATTCGATATCCTCGATTGTTGTGGTACCGTGTGCTACAAGCGCAGCCAGGACTAGCGCTGCTCCTCCCCTGATATCCCGACTGGTGATGCTGTTTGATTTTAGCTTGGTTGGGCCGGAAACCTTAAGCTCGTGAGGATTGAGAACGTTAATATCTGCCCGCATCATTTTAAGTTCCTCGACAAAGCCGAATCTTCCTTCAAAAATTGTCTCAAAAACTGTACATTCTCCCTTGGTTTGTGTCATCAGTGCTGTATATGGAGATTGAAGATCGGTCGGAAATCCGGGATAAGTTCTCGTATCACAATCCTGTGAAGTAAGTCCCCTGTGTTTCTTTGTGCGCACGTAGAGGTTTCCACCGGATTTGAAGAAATCAAACTCGGCGCCGGCATCAACTAATCGTTTGAAAACAATCTCGAGGTGTTCGGGAATAATGGGCCCTACCTCAATTTCTGAGTTTGTGGCTAAGCCAAACATAATATATGTGCCTGCTTCGATACGGTCGGGAATTATTGAATGCGTGACCGGTTTTAATTCTTTTACTCCCTCAATCGTGATCTCGTGGGTTCCTGCCCCTGAAATCTTAGCACCCATCGCGTTTAAAAATTTCGCAAGGTCAGCAATTTCCGGCTCCGCAGCAGCAACCTCAATCCTGGTGATTCCGGATGAAAACACAGATGCCAGAATGGCATTTTCCGTAGCAGTAACACTCATCTTCTTGAGCACTACTCTGCTTGCCTTAGGCTTCCCTGAAAGCATGAATCGGTCTTCTTTGCGGCGTATTGTCACACCCATCTGCTTAAAAACATCAAGATGGTCGTCGATAGGCCTGGCGCCGATCAAGCATCCGCCAGGTTGGCTAAAAGTGGCATCGCCAAACTTTGCAAGAAGGGCTCCGATCAGAACAATCGATCCACGAAGCTTGTTAACCAGTTTCTCGTCTGGCTGACTGGAGGTGATAGTGCTAGAGTCAATGACAACGGTATTGTCAGCAAAAGAAATCCTAGCTCCGATGCTCTGGAGAATTTCAATAGTTTTTCTTATATCGAGAATATCCGGAACATTGTGGATAGTTGTTACACCGTTTGCCAGAATTGCAGCGGGCAAGATTTTTAAAGCAGCGTTTTTTGCTCCTCTTAGCTCAACTCGGCCTTTGAGCTCTCTTTCGCCAGTTATTTTAAACATTGCCATCGGTATTCCTCGGCTTAAAAAAT
This sequence comes from bacterium, assembly GCA_035389625.1. Taxonomy (GTDB): domain Bacteria; phylum Patescibacteriota; class UBA1384; order XYA2-FULL-43-10; family 1-14-0-10-43-13; genus DAOOSE01. Next base: position 1,855 of record DAOOSE010000104.1, on the reverse strand, counting down.
TAAATTTTGAATAGTCAAAAACCACCTCTATCGATCTATTTTCTAATTCATCGATAATAATTGTATGGTAATACAGCCTTTTTTTCAAGGAGGCAGCGGCCAATACTCGGATCTCTAGGCAAGATTGTTCTGTATTGCTATAATGAGCACATGAAAAATAAAGAGGTTGCGAATAATAAGCGAACTAAAAAATTGCCCAAAATAATCATGGGGCAGCTATTTTTTGCCATCACTACCTGTCTTTTGGCTGTTTTTTTAATATATTATGCGCAGGGTTATCGCCTTAATACTAATACCTTTAGACTTGTGAAGACGGGCTTGGTTTTTCTTGATTTTTTGCCGAAAAATGCTCAGGTTCTACTGAATAATCGGGAGCAGGAATGTTCATCTCCTTGTGCGCTAAACCTAATTCCAGGGATTTATCAGCTCACAATTTCCAAGACGGGATTTCAACAGTGGTCCACCCCATCGATCTATGTGGACTCCGAATCAGTTAATGCATGGAAAAATATTTTATTATTTAGAAACGATGTTACCGGGACCGAGCTTACTGATCCCTCCGAGATAAGCCTACTTAGCTCTCCAATTGATGCTCTTGCAAAGAGTGCTGAAAAAGACTTGCAGTCAAATACATATGAAATTTGGGTTGGTGGCGATTTGGTGACAAGGCTGTCTACTCCGATCGGAAAAACAATCTGGTATCCCGATTTTAATCATGTCATTTACCAACAGGACAGGGAGATCCGAATTATCGAAACTAACGGCAACAACGATCAGCTGCTTGTCAAACTTGAAAATGTTACTACCTCAAACTTTATTGTAGCTTCCCGTGGCGAAGAGTTGTTTTATACAGATGGTACTAAGTTTATGAGGGCAAGGATACGGTAATGGCTAATGGCTAATGGCTCACATCATTAAAAGCTATAAGCTATAATCTTCTTACCTTCCTCCGACCAGGCTGTCGAGTTTTATTTGCTGTTCTGGTTCTTTGTTGTTTTTTGGATCAGGATCGGTCTGGTTTGCGACCACTACCAGTCTCTTGAGTGTTGTGCCGACAGGCCAGCAGGTTACGAGCGTAAGCCGGGTATCATTGGTGCCAGCCATTACCGACAGGTCTGTCGGGACCACAATTTTTTTCTCAGTGACTTTGTATATGTAAACTTTTTTGTCGAAGCGGAGGTAGACTGAGTCCCCTGCCACTAGATTATCCAGAGTAGCAAAAATGCTGTTGTAGTTCCCCTTTGCCCAAACGAAATTCGAGCTATGACCTGTAATATACATATTGCCCTTCTCGCCAGGCATGGAGGTTCCGTTGATTTGGATAAGGCCGTTTTCAAGTGATTTACTCACTTCGGCTGGAATGTTGTTGACCCTCCATGAGGTCGGGGCCGTAATATTCAGTGCCGGTATTCTTAAATTGTTCTCCGGAAGGTCAGGCATCGGATCGACCGGTTTTTCCTCCGGCTTGGGTAATGATGTCTCTTCGTTTGTAAGGTTTACAGCAGTATTGTATGGCTTTGCCAGAAAGTCGTTTTGATACCAGTAGTCGAATTTTTGCTTGATCGCATTTACGTTTATAACGAAATAGCTGACTACAACAAGAAAAAGAAAGAGCAAAATTTTCCCCAATATGCCAAAAAAGGCAGTGGTAATGCTGTCGATCGGTCTTTTGTCTGAAAAAATTCGAAGAAGCTCTTCTTCGGATAGTTGTTTCTGCATAAAACGTTGACTAATTGCTCTATCTATTCTATCAAATTATGTTTTTTTGCGCACTATTTGGGTGGTGCCGGCGGATGGGGGTCCGCCGGCCGGATTTTTTTGGGGGGTGAAGGGGGGATCACGTACCAATCCCCAG
>DAOOSE010000103.1:0-4199 GCA_035389625.1 bacterium | reverse complement strand
TAAGGTAGCGAAATTCCTTGTCGGGTAAGTTCCGACCTGCACGAATGGCGTAACAAAGAGGGCACTGTCTCAACGAAAGACTCGGCGAAATTGTGGTACCCGTGAAGACGCGGGTTGCCTGCAGCTAGACGAAAAGACCCCGTGGAGCTTTACTGTATCTTAGCCTTGAATTATGGAGTTTATTGCGTAGAATAGGTGGGACACTTCGAAGCATGGCTTTTGGGCTGTGTGGAGTGGCAATGTGAAATACCACCCTATCAATTCTGTGGTTCTAACTCCCAGGTTTATAACGACCGGGAGGACATGGTTAGGTGGGCAGTTTAACTGGGGCGGTTGCCTCCTAAATAGTAACGGAGGCGTTCAAAAGTACCCTCAGGACCAATAGAAATGGTCTGACGAGCGCAAGTGCAGAAGGGTGCTTAACTGCGAGACCTACAAGTCGAGCAGGTGCGAAAGCAGGACCTAGTGATCCGGCGGTTCAGTGTGGAATTGCCGTCGCTCAACGGATAAAAGCTACCCCGGGGATAACAGGCTTATTTCATCCAAGAGTCCATATCGACGATGAAGTTTGGCACCTCGATGTCGGCTCATCCTATCCTGGGGCTGAAGCAGGTCCCAAGGGTCTGGCTGTTCGCCAGTTAAAAGGGTACGCGAGCTGGGTTCAGAACGTCGTGAGACAGTTCGGTCCTAATCTGCTGTGAGCGTTAGAAACTTGAGTGGGTGTTCCCCTAGTACGAGAGGACCGGGGAGTGTAGACCAATGGTGTGTCTGTTGCATGACCCTCATGCATTGCAGAGTAGCTATGTCTTATTGGATAAGCGCTGAAAGCATATAAGCGCGAAGCCAGCCACAAGATTAGGTTTCTTAGACCCCTCGAAGATTACGAGGTTGATAGGCCTTAGGTATAAGGACAGCGATGTCTTAAGCCGTGAGGTACTAATCGGTCAATCGCAATGAATATAATGGTTTGACTAGCAATTTCTGGATTCTGCCTTCGGGTAAGGCCAGAGCGAGCGTATTATGATACCCAGTTAGTGGCGAAAGCTGTTGCTTGGGATCTAGCTCATGTTTGATTCATCGAAAGGGGTAAGATACTGTTTATCTTACCCTAGTCGATGAATTAAGCGTTCTTTTGAACGCCAAAAATGGATGACGAATTGTCCGAATAACGGATAACGAATTAATTCATCGAAAAAATACTTAGTGTTGGCCTGTCCGCCGTAGCCTTGGCGAAGGTGGATGCTTTTGGCCGACAATTGAGTAAAAGAGTTTTATGTTGGTGATTTTGCTGGCAGGGGTACACCTCTTCCCATTCCGAACAGAGAAGTTAAGCCTGCCAAGGCCGATGGTACTTGGACCGCGAGGTCCCGGGAGAGTAGGAAGTCGCCAACATAAAACTCTTTTTTTGTTTATTTGCGTCGATAGTACTTGGACCGCGAGGTCCCGGGAGAGTAGAGCGGCGCCAACACTAAGTATTTTTTTATTTGTACAGGCTAAAAATCAATTTGGCCTTTTTTGTTTGGAAAAAGTGCGCTATTATCCGAATATGATCGAGGAAATCGCCAATTTGGTTGAGAGTGCATGCAAAAGTGAGAATAATGTTTTTGGCTACAGAGCATGGACTTATCATATCCAATCGGTTGTTCGCTGGGGTGATGAATTGGCCAAGAAGTTTGATGGAGACAGAGAGGTTGTGCATATAGCAGCTCTGCTCCATGATTACTCAGGAATTTTGAACAAAGAATGGTATCCCGAGCATCATATCGAAAGTGCCAGATTGACTGATGATCTCTTGGTAGGGTATAAATATCCCAAGGAAAAAATTGAACTGGTAAAAGAGTGCATACTCTGCCACCGAGGAAGTGTTAAGAAAGAGAAGGGCCCGATTGAGGCAAAAATTTTAGCTAGTGCCGATGCGATGGCCCATATCGACAATGTTCCCTCTCTCCTTTATCTGGCTTATGTAGAGTACGAGAAAGGAACAGGGGAGGGTGCAGCGTGGGTTTTGGCCAAGATTGAGCGTAGCTGGCAGAAGTTGATGCCCGAAGCTAAAGAAATGGTAAGAGAACAATACGCAGCTGCAAGAATAGTTCTTGGGAATAAAAAAACCGCTTTATAACAAGCGGTTTTTTATAATTCTAATGACCACAGCCTGGGCAAGTGTCGCAGTCGCAACCACCCAGATCTTGGCCATCTTTGTCGTCTTCGTCTTCTGGTTTGGACATTGTAACTCCATTATTAAGTATTGCGTATTTAGTATAGCGTATTGTGAATGGACTGCAAAAGTGTCCAAAATACGAGATACTAAATACTAAATACGAGATACTAAAGCAGTATTGCTTCCCTTAACAACGGTATCACTTCGCCATAGGATTTGGCGGCTGCCCGATAGGCAGAGCGTCCTTTATCGGTGAGAACGTAAACAATTCTCGTTCTTGACCCTGCTGACATCTCTCTCGTCATAGCGTATCCTTCGGTTTTCAGTTGCTCGAGGGCTGGATAAATAGTTGATTCTGTCGGTCGGCAAGTGCCATCGGAAAGCTCTTCAATTCTTTTGACAATCCGGTAGCCGTAGCTTTCTTTATCCTTATAAAGCACTTTCAAAAGAAAGAACTTAATAAGTCCCTGATTGATCAATTTTCTCCAGTAACCCTCAGATGTAAGATCCATAGATTGCTTCGCAATAATAATCAATAACCAAGAGACAAGATAAGCCAAAGGCTCCCCTTTGGGGCAAACAATAATATGTTTGGTTATTGTTTCTTGGAATTTGTTTCTTGCCGGCGGATGTCGGCCCATGCCTCTCCGTCCAAAGTATTATTATCGTATATCAAAGTAGGGTTTGTGTCAAATTAATACAGGCGAAAGTAAAAAGGCGAGAGGCGAGAGACATACAGAGCGAATCTATTTGATAAAATTATGCAACTATTGCTAAAAATGCTAGAATTGAATCTAGATAGGAGAAAAAATGGCTAAAATAAAATATTTTATTGATTTTGACGATACTCTTTTTAATCGCAACAAATTTTGGAATGCCCTTATTGAGATAATGTCAAAGTACGGACTAGAAGAAGAGTTTAAGGCAACCTACAAGCACCCCGAGCTTTATCGAAACGGTGGATACGAAGGCGCCAAGCCACACCTCATGTTGCTTAAAAAACAAAGAGAGGAGTTAGGCGGGGATATCACTGTGTTCGAAAAAATCGGAGAAGAGATAGAAGCTTTGTTCGAACGAGCGCCGGAGTTCCTTTATCCGGAAGCCATAGCATTTTTACAGGCAATCGATCGCAACAAGTACGATGTTAAAATTTTGACCGTCGGTGGAAAAGAATTCCAGAGATCAAAAGTTAAGGGATCAGGGATTGAAGAGTTAGTCGGTGAAGCCAATGTTATTTACACGACACAGAGTAAAGATGCTGCTCTGGCAGGATCGGGCCAAGATTCAAAGCTTGTCGAACCAGATGAGCAGTTTATTTTACTCGAGGATAAGCAGGAGACAATAGATGCAGTGAGAGCTTCTTTTCCAAATGCAAATGTGGTGCGTGCAGTGAACGGTTCATTGATGGAGCATCTTGATCCCGGAGTCGGGGTTAGACTGGTTGAAATTGGGAAAAAGGAGGAACTTGCCCCTCATTAATCGGAGAGAAAAGTTATTTCTGGATTTCGATGGCACTCTGTTTGATACGGCTGCCTTTCGGGATGCGCTTTTTAATCTCTTCATGAGCCTTGGTTATACAAAGACGGAAATTCTGCAGGCATACAAAGATGAATGTGCTGACTATAAATTTTCGCCACTTGGAATGTGTAGCCGGTTGATCCGGATAAAAGGAACAGACCTGAAGGAGTTTAGTTTTGGCTTGCAGGGATTGTACTCGAAGTGTCACCACTATGTTTACAGCGATTGTGAACCGTTTTTGCGCCGACTGGACAGGGGGCGCTATGAGGTAAACCTGCTTAGTCTTGGGGATATAAATTTTCAGAAAGCCAAGGTGGATAATTCAAGGATATCAGAATATTTTGATAACCTATATTACTGCGATACCAAGAAAAGCCATTTTCTTGCTCCGATTGTAAGCCATGACGAGTATTTTGTTTTTATTGACGATAGGGCCGAGAATATTGACGATATCAGGGATCACTTTCCTAATTCACTTACGTTAGAAATCAATCGCCAGAAACCTGACTTGCTCGATCCGACA
>DAOOSE010000102.1:0-4221 GCA_035389625.1 bacterium | reverse complement strand
TGAAATTCCAAATCTTGTGGCTTAACTGTGTGTCGCAATTTTCGGGTATAGACCATTAATCTTCATAATGTATTAAGAGAATTTAATTGATCAAAGATTAATCTTGTTAAAAATAATCATACAGGTGGATATAAGACGTTCCCTCATGCGCTTGCCCAGTACCCCGTCAGCTTCCATAACCTTTGTGCTCTCGTTCTCCGCAGATGCCTACGCTGTCAGTTCCTTAGGTCTCAACCATTCAAGGAGACCTGACCAGAAATGAGGCTGATTAGAAGGTAAATGGTCGTAGAAACTATATTTTCATGGATTGTCCCTCTGTGTAATGGTTTTCGCAAACCACGGAAAGTATCGAGTCCTCATAATGAAATTCTCCGGTACATACGCTTTTTTACCAAAGTAGTCTCCCCAATATTCCGGAAACCTGGATTCAATGGCTTTTTTAGCTATGTCATTCCAGAGACTGTTCAGCCCATCAGACCAAAGTATTGTACCAACACTGAGCACAGTCTTTTCGCCCGTTGCGTTCTTCCCTGACTCCTCTGAAAGAATGTTCGCCACAAGTCTTTTCACTTCGCTAACAAACTCCTCAGCATGCTTGTTAATCGTTCGAACATGTGCCGTGAACATCAGTTCTGCATCAATGTAATCATCAAAGTACAGATGATCATCCTCATCCATTTCTGCCTCTACGGTTTCTTGCATGCTGACAATGTTGTTTGTAATGCCTTTGTAGTGTTCTAGTATGGACAGGGACTCCAATCGCTTGAACATAACCAACTTGTCACTATTCGAAAGTTCCGTGATCGTGGTGATTGGTTGTCTATAATATAGTTTGATGGTCAGCCAGCCCTCTGACCCTGGAAATATAGTAAGATGAACGTTCCCTTGTGACATTCTCTCAAGATCAGCACTCCACTCCTGCGTAATGCTAGTTGGCTGTCCTATTAGACCGTAGCAAACAACACCCGCCAGATAGTCTCCTGCTTTCTTCAATACCTGGTTAATATTGTTCTTTAAGGTAACAAGATGTTCCCTATTGATTGCTCTGAAGTGCGCCATATCGTTTCTTATAGAAAGAATTTCAAATAGCTTCAATTGAGTATTCTTTCGATTTGCTGGAAAGCATTCCTGAAAGTATTGCCAGTACTTCTCGGAAGTTATTAACCTAACGATTTCTCCTCCATTCAAGAATAAGAGAGGATTATTGGATGGAGAACCCAGGTGTCCAAAGTCCTGGGCTGCTTCTCTTCTTATCTTAGCCAAAGCTCTTATCGTCCCTGGATTTACCTCGTCGGCTATTTGGATATTTTCCCACTCATCCCGGTAGTGCGATTTTAGCACTACAAACAGCAAGAGTCTTAGTGTGTTTTCAATCCTAAACAGGATATTGTAAGCATCATAGTATTGAACTGGCACCCAGTCAACAGGAATGTGAAGTCTTTCATAATCAATAGGCTGATTACTATCGCGTAACTTTGAATCATCTTCCGAAACCATTGTCACACCAGCCTTTCATTTTCTATCTTGGTCTACCCCCGAAAATTGCGACACACTAGCCGGCAATGAAGATGTGTACTTATCAGGGTGCCCACAATATCGGTTATAGTCCAAGTATCAATGATGACATGGATCGCCATTTACTTGCTCTCTTAAATGATTCTCCTGCCCGCCTAACGCTCGCATTTAACTCCCTGTTCCATCCCATAAACCCCGAAAACAGCATGTCGCTGAGTAATGTGAGTGTGCTGGAACCGCGTGTTAGGCGAGTTTGCTTGCAGCGAAGACTACGAACAGAATAGCACCTAAGTAGAAAAGGCCAACCATCCCTCCATATATAAAGGATCGGTTCAGCCACTCGAACTTAGGTATTCCAGGTGTTGTTCGGAATCCCCAGTCTTTACAATTCTCGGGAGTCAAGTGGTCTTTGTGAAGCTGATCCCATATTCGCCGAATGGTAAGCCACTGGTAGGTCAGTCCGAATCCAATGGCAAGCAGGAAAGAAAGCCAAGACAGTAGAAGACTACATGGCACGCTGCCAATCGTGTGTAGTCCACATTCGGCAACGGATTTTCCAAACAGAGCTTGTGTGAACAGTAGTGGAAGAGCCAGCGCAGCGGAACTAATTTGAATATATGTTTTGGCAGTATCACAGAAAGCGTTTGCCAAAGCCATTCGCGTCTTGAAAAAGTCGGCGTAGGTCATGCGATCCGATAGCAGTTCGCTTGATGATTTTACTACTTCTTCCGGCTTAGAAATCATATCATTTCTCCTTCAATTCAATTTATTACGCCGCCTAATACAGTAAGTAACCGGCACCATTACCTCACCATCATCATCTTCCTCACCACTACCTGGCTTTCCCCTCTGAGCACGGCAAAATAGGTTCCGCTTGGCCAATCCCCAGCGTTAATCGTGATCGACTTCTCTCCTATAGAAACGGCCTCGGAAAAGGGAATCATGACCGATTTTCCAGTGATGTCGAATATCTCGAGCCTGACCGCCTGGGGTTGGTCTATAAAAAAACTGAAAGTGGTTGAGGCGTTGAAAGGATTGGGGTAGTTTTGGGAGAGTGAGAATTCCTTTGGAGCTGCTGTGAATCGGCTCAGGTCAGCAAGATTGGAGATGATGATGTCGCCAGTCGATTGGACGCTGTAATTTGGGACGTAAGCTATTGAATCATAACTGGCCGGCATGTCCACGTAGGTATCGAATGAGGAAACCTGCAAAGGCTCGAGCGTGTTGTCTGGCGCATCGACATAATCATAGTCGAAATAGATCATCTTCCCGGATTTGTAGAAGCAGATAAATACTTTTGGAAATTTAATTCCGGTCCCGGTCAGGTTCTGCATCAGTCCGGAGATTTTGTATGTCGTGCCGTACGCCGGTTCAATCGAAGTGCTTAACACCTTGAGGGCATTACGATTGAACTTCGCACGATCATTATAAGAGCTATAAGAAACATTAAAAAAGACACTGTCAAACTCGGCTTTTGTTATTGATACATCCAGGAAAGTTTCTGATCCTGGCCACATCCCGCTCGATCCATAGGTGACAAAATCGATGTAGTTATAATCAGATCCGACCATGACACCGTTCTTAAACAATGAAATATTCAGTTTAACAAAATCCCGCCAGCTTGCCCCTGAAAACTCGAGTTTGGCAATACATAGATATTTCGTGTCAAGGTAGGGGTACACATAGAAATCTTTAACGGTGTAATTTGGTCCTGCGGGAACATCGTGGATCTGGAAAATAGGGTCATCCAAGGAAAACAGGGGGGAGAAACAGGCAAGCAGTAAAAGAACACTCAGCATCTTCTTCATCACAGCCCTCATCTCAATTCAGCAGATCGTCCTCCGTGCTGCGAACAATTACCTCCTGCATAACGGCAGAGCAAAATTCGTGTTCATAAGCGTCAGCGAGAATGGATAAAACTACTTTTTTGTAACCGATTGGAAGTTCGTGAAAAGCCTCAATTAATCTTCGTTCCCGGTCGTTCCCTTCATCTTCTTTCTTTCCAATATCTTGCATAGCGTCTCCACAAAGTCGAGCACGTCATCCTGGTCCTCAGAGCCCAGTTCCCTGTAGAGAGCAAGCAATTTGCGTTCCTCTTTGTCGAGATCCGCGTCTAATTTCCTATCTTCCTTGACAAGTATCACGTCATCGCCGGTTCGCTCAAAACGATATCCCATCGCATCGGCGACCTTTGCGATATTCTCTATCCTGGTCCGTTTCGTGTTTCCGTTGAGGATGTAATAAATGGTTGAGGGATTCAGCCCCGCCATCTGGGCTATCCGCTCGGGGGAAGTGCCGCGATTCACCATCTGCATCAGAGCAGATTTGAATCCATCGACTTTAACTGTGGCTTTGTGATCTATCATAGTTCAAACTTATTGGAATTAAGTGATTGAAGCAACATGAATAATATAGAAATAGTATGAATAATATGGAGAATTCAGTTGACAAAGTCAAATCTATTCAGTATAATATGGCGGAAATTCAGATTAATTCAGGAGGAAAAGTGAAAACGAAACTGGAAGTAAAGATCGCTCAGAATGGTATGAAGCAGCGATTCATTTCTGGCAAGATCGGAGTCCATGAATCAACTCTGAGCCGCTATGTTGCAGGGATGCGGATGCCGCCGGAAGTTCTCATGAGGCTTTCTACCTTCTTTGATTGTGATCCGGAGGAGCTTATCGGGTATGCCGAAGAGGTAATCGG
>DAOOSE010000101.1:0-4260 GCA_035389625.1 bacterium | reverse complement strand
TGGATAGTACTTAGATCTAAGCTGGAAAAAGCAGAAAACAAGGAAGAAAGGATTGAAGCAAAAAAGGAATACCGTAGCGCAATTAAAGCTGCAAAGGAGAAACTAAGCATAACACTCAAAGAACTAAAATTTGAATACAGAGCTAAAGCATGAGAACCTAATCAACCCTCCCCCGCAATATAAAACCAAAAACAGCGCTACCCCTCGCTGTTTTTGGTTTTACTGTAAATAATTCTAATATGAAAACTTTGAATTCGTACTATGCTGATGATACTCTCGATTAAATAAGGAGGATAATGCCAAAATTTATCTGTCTAGACCCCTACGACACGTTTACTTCTGCTGATGAGTATAGCGCACGACAACATGCCGCCAACAACCCCGGTCACAAAGTAGTTGAGGTCGAAGAAGACGGAGACGAAATTAAAACAACAAGTATGGAGCTCGATGTAAAGGAAGAATCATAGGAAAAGAGAATTTGGTTATTTCAATCTTTTCCAAACCTCTTTATATGCCACAATTACTTGACTAATATTTGGGGCACAATTCTCGGGCAGACTATCGATATCAAACCAGCCGTATTCAATAATGTCGGGACCCGGCATAATTTCATTCAGGCGTTTGGCAAGATAATGGATAAGAATGATATAAGCATTTGGTTTGTCCGGATGTTTTATAAGCATCGGCTTGATCGGAATGATTATTTCTATATCAAGCCCCATCTCCTCCTTGACTTCCCTTTTGCATGCAATTTCCAAAGCATCGCCGTCAATCTCAACATCGGCCAACTCGACTCGTCCGCCAACAAATTTCCAGAAGCGCTGATCTGCCTCTGTCTCCCCATGTCTATTCAACAAAACCTTGCCGTTCTCAATAATTACAGGCCCCGAAGCGATGATAAATTTTGAATTTTCATAATCCATAAGTGAATGCTACCACACTCATTTCTAATTGCAATTTAAACAAGTCGCGATTTTTCGTACTATCAAAATTATATCTTTTTTCACTCATTTCTGTCAGACTCGTCTGTACTAGTCGGAATTAAAACAAAAGAGAAATATGACACTACAACCAATCACAGAAAAACATATCCACCTGAAAGGTTTCCGTTATCACTCCTTGAAAAAAAAGCTCTTTTAGGGTACAATTTTCTAGTATCCAACGCGGGGTCGTAGTTCAGTTGGTTAGAACGCCACACTGTCACTGTGGAGGTCGCCGGTTCGAGTCCGGTCGACCCCGCCATGAAAAATCGCTAACACGTTTGAAATGTGCTGGCGATTTTTTATTTAACCGAAACTTGGGTGGCACTTCTTGACAAGAGGGATTTTGTTGCTGTATAGTTCAAACTAGTTTGAACTATCATTATTTGGACAACGTGTCGGAATTAAACAAAACAACCCAAGATTTAATCGGCATATTCAACAGTACCAAGCTCCTAATCCTAAAAGAGCTTTCTGAGTGTACAGACAAAATTTGCGGCTGTGATTTGATCGAGAAGTTAGCTATCCCCAAGAACCTGCTTTCTTACCACATCAGGACACTGCGAGAAAATGGATTTATCGAAGAAGCCCGATGCGGTCAGAGAAAAACTTATCGCATTCCTGAAAACAAATCTTCAAAAGTAAGGCAAATATTAGAGATTGTTGAATTAATCAAGAAGTAAATAAGGAATATTATGAAACAGAAAGAAGTTACTGTATTCTCAACACCTAGCTGCCCGTGGTGTTCTACTGTAAAAATTTATCTAGAAGAAAAGGGGGTAAAATTTACGGACTACGATGTATCCAGGGATCATGAACGCGCCAAGAAGATGATCTCACGTTCGGGCAGCATGGGTGTTCCACAGCTTTGGATTGGTGATGAAGTGATCGTTGGATTTGACCAAGCAAAAATCGACCAATTATTGGGCTAAAGGAGCAGAATGAGTACGTTTGAAAGCATTCTCGATCGGCTAGAAAAGATTAAAAATCGAGTTTCCTTGTCACAAGAGGACTTTGTCCATCTTTCAGTGCCATACAAGGTGAACCACGCCGTACTCTCAGTAGATGGAGACCACTTGCCGGCCTGGCGAATTATTTTTAATGATGCGCTAGGCCCCGGCAAGGGAGGAATTCGCTTTCATCCCGAAGTTTCGGAGGACGAAGTGACCTCTCTTGCTTTTTGGATGACTCTCAAGAATTCTTTGGCCAATCTTCCATACGGCGGAGCCAAGGGCGGTGTCAAATTTGACCCCAAAGATAAGAGTAAAGAGTATCTAGAAAAAGTTAGCCGGGCTTACATCGATGCTTTTTATCCTCATCTTGGAGAGAACAAAGATATTCCAGCACCGGATGTATATACCACACCCGAGATGATGTCTTGGATGTTGGATCAGTTTGAATACAGAGTCGGTCGCCATGAGCCCGCAATGATTACAGGAAAGCCAATAGAACTTGGTGGACTGAAACTGAGATCTGACTCCACAGCCAAAGGTGGATACCTCGTCATGAAAGAGATGCTTGATCACTGCAAGGCTGGCAAACACCCAACTGTGGCAATACAGGGCTTTGGCAATGCGGGCGCAAATATTGCTACCATGCTATATACTGAGAAATTTACCATCGTCGCTGTCAGTGATAGTAAAGGTGGAATCTATGACCCAGATGGGCTGAACATAAATCAGGTTATTAAGAAAAAAAAAGGGCGGGGCTCTGTCATAAATAGCAAGGGTACGGTCGTTACAAACAAAGATCTCCTTGAGCTCGATGTGGATATTCTGATCCTCGCTGCTCTTGAAAACCAAATTACCGCTAAAAATGCAGACAAGGTTAAAGCCCGCTACATCATCGAACTGGCCAATGGCCCGGTCACACCAGAAGCCGATGAAGTTTTATTCAAAAAAGGGGTAGTCGTTGTTCCTGATATTCTAGCCAACGCCGGAGGTGTCATTGTTTCCTATTTCGAATGGGCACAAAATAAAACAGGCAATATCCTGGAAGAAGAAATGTTGGCCAAAAAGCTGGAAACCACGATAATTGATACCTGGCATCGAGTATATGAGTACTACAAAGACCACGAAGGAATTGACATGAGGACGAGTGCGTATATTCTTGCATTACAAAGAGTGTTGTCAGCAGCAAAATACCGAGGGGCGCTAAAGTCAAAAAGAATCACTACAGAAAATTTGAGACAAAGCCCGAAAAAAGTTCACAATAATAATCACTAACATTAGACATGACCAGTAGCGCTACACCTCCTGTCTTGACAACCGATTGTTAGACTGGGAGTATGATGCCATGGATAAGAAGCATTATTCAAAACAAAGACTGTACACATGGAAAGAACTAGAGAATGATGTTAGCAAATTAGCGAAAGAAATTCTTCAAAAATATGTGCCTGAGGTTGTTCTAGCTGTTGCCGAAGGAGGCTGGATTCCAGCGAGACTGCTTGAGAATTGCATTGATGCTGAATATTTTTCCATTGGATGCAGCTATTACGACAAGCATGATTCAAAACTTGATGCGCCACTTGTCTACCAACTACCAAGTACAGATAATCTTGACGATAAAAAAGTTTTAATTATTGATGAAGTGTGTGAGTCCGGCTCAACACTAAGACATATTAGTGATCTGCTTCATGATTACCATCCCAAAGAGATCAGAACAGCAGTATTACACAAAAAAGTATCTTCGGGATTTAGACCCGATTTTTTTATACACTCCGTTGAACAAGAATGGATCATATATCCATGGACATCTAAATATTAATAACTAACTTATTAAGGAAACAATGAAACAGAAAAGTGATTTCGAGAAAGTCGGACCGATGAAACTTCCTAGCAGGATTGCTGGCGGGACATTCGATTTGTATCTATATACTTTTACCTCCGGAAACCAGTATTTTGCCTTAAAAAAGGGCGCAATTGAAAACAAAGGTGATGTCTTGTTCAGGATTAACTCTAATTGTGTATGGGCAGATGTTTTTGGTTCAGCCAGATGTGATTGTGCCGAACAATTACATGAAGCGATGAGAAGAATTGCCAGAGAGGGAAACGGATTGATGATTCATGCTTATAATCAGGATGGGCGGGGATTGAGCCTAAAAGATCATGTTCGTGTTTACATGGAACAAGATAAGGGCTATGACACCATTGAGGCAGATAAGCGCTGTGGATTCGATAATCCCGACAGAAGAGATTATTCCGAAGCAATATCAATACTAAAAGATTTTAACATAAAGGGTGTCAGGATATTGACGAACAACCCTCACAAACGAGAATCG
>DAOOSE010000100.1:0-4308 GCA_035389625.1 bacterium | reverse complement strand
TACTCGGTACAAGATCAGAAAGCCGGCTACTTACTATGTCGAGCTTAATGTTTTGGATTTAATACACAAAGCAAACTTCAGCGGCAAAGACTTATCGTTAAAAACTACTGAAACAGGGATCTCTTATAAATCACTCTCTAAATTTCCCTCTGTTAGCCGTGATCTTGCATTTCTAATTGACAGAAACATCAAGTCAGCAAGTATTATTCAAGCCATGAAACACACATCAGACAATATTATTCTGGTTGAGCAATTCGACGAGTTTGAGTCCGATAAGCTGGGTAAAGATAAAAAGAGCGTCGCTTACCACCTTTACCTACAAGATTTAAACAAAACTTTGACTGATGCCGACGCTGAAACCATAATTGCAAATATTGTTAACACTATAAAAATGAAATTTGACGCTCAATTACGGGCATAAGGACCAGAATGAAAGAACGAACACTTATAAAAAATTTGAACGAGCATGTTGGGAAGGTTGTCAATCTTTCCGGTAGAATACTAAACCTCCGAGAACTAGGCACTATCACCTTTGCCCAGCTTCACGACTATTCGGGGTATGTCCAGGCAGTCTTTGACAAACAAGTCGAATTCAAAATGGGCGAAGTTGTCTCAATTGAAGGGGAGGTCATTAAAGAAGATAGATCCAAAACCGGTTTTGAAATCCACGCCAAGTCTGCCAGTATTATTTCCAAGAATAGCGAGGAATTGCCGATTGATCTAGCTAAAAAGGACTTGAGGCTTCAACTCCCAACTCTTCTTGACAACCGTACACTCTCGTTGCGCCATCCCAAAATTCAAGCAGTCTTTAAGCTTTATGATTTGCTACTCGAACAATATGAAATGGTAATGCGAGAGGAAGGTTTTACCGAGATTAAGACCCCGAAGATTTTAGGAGCTGCTTCAGAGGGCGGAGCAAATTTCTTTAGCATTGAGTATTTTGAAAAAAAAGCATATTTGGCACAAAGCCCTCAGTTTTATAAACAAATTATGGTTGGAGTGTTTGAACGAGTTTTTGAGATCGGCTCTACCTTCAGAGCTGAGCCCCACTTCACGACTCGCCATGTAAACGAATATATTAGCTTGGATGCAGAGATGGGCATGATCGAAGGATTTAATGATGTGACCTCCATGCTCAATCGTGTTCTAAAGAGAATGTTCAAACGAATTGGGGAAGAGGGCAAAGACTTGCTTGCGATGTATGGAGTAGAAATGCCTACAGTACCAGAGAAGATTCCTCACATCAAGCTTAAGGAAATTAAAAAGATTATAAAAGAAAAATACGGCTATGAAGTCCCTGCCGATACGGATATCGATCCACAAGGAGAGCGTTTTGCAGGACAGTATGCAAAAGAACAATTGAATTCCGACTTTCTTTTCGTTACGCATTACCCATGGAAAGATAAGCCTTTCTACACCATGCCATCAAGAGAGAACGAGGAGGAAACAGAGGGATTCGATCTTCTCTTCCGCGGTATGGAGATTGTCACCGGTTCTCAGCGCATTCATACACACGAACTGTTAATGGAAAACATGAAGAAGAAGGGTGTTTCACCCAAGGGTATGGAATTCTACCTTGACACCTTCAAATTTGCGATGCCTCCACACGGTGGTTGGGGTATGGGGTCAGAACGCTTGATTCAGCAAATACTCGGCCTTGATACGATCAAGGAGGCAATTTTATTTCCAAGGGATGTCAAAAGGCTAGTGCCTTAATGATAAGACTGAATAAATATATTGCAGACTCAGGAATCTGCTCACGTCGCAAGGCTGATGAGCTGATTTCGGATGGGAAGGTAAGGGTGAATGGGCTAATCGTTAATGCGTTGGGAATAAAGATCAATCCAGACGTAGACGTGATCGAAGTCGAAGGCAAAGAAATACAGAGGCCTGGTGATTATGTTTATTATGCACTCTACAAGCCAAAGGGTGTAATATCTACTGCCAGCGACGATCAAGGCAGGCAGACGGTAGTCGATCTGGTACCAAAAACACCTCGAGTTTATCCGATTGGGCGCCTGGATGAGTGGAGCGAGGGGTTAATTATACTTACTAATGACGGTGGGCTCACCCAACAACTATCCCACCCGAGCTTCGAACACGAAAAGGAATACGTTGTGAAAGTTATAAGTTCAAAGTTAAAAGTTCAAAGTGATATCGAAAAGTTTATCAAGAACAGTTTTGAAAGGGGAATGTTAATAGACAACAAATTAATGAAGGCCGATTCAGTTTCAAATTTCCAACTTAGTACTGGGAACTCGGTACTCG
The DNA here is from genome assembly GCA_035389625.1 of bacterium. Lineage (GTDB taxonomy): Bacteria > Patescibacteriota > UBA1384 > XYA2-FULL-43-10 > 1-14-0-10-43-13 > DAOOSE01. The sequence continues at coordinate 2,040 of DAOOSE010000100.1, read as the reverse complement.
CTACTTTTAGTGTAGTTCTCCACACCGGCTACAATCGACAGATCCGAAAGATGTGTGATAAAATTGGCTTAGAGGTAAATTCTCTCTGCCGGATAAGAGCTGGAAAGCTCGAACTTGCCAAATTAGGCTTAAAGCCTGGTGAGTACGCTATTATCAAGCGAGAAGATATCCTCTAGGTCGTTTCATCCACGCTTCAAGTGTCATTTCGACTCGGCCCTAGGCCGGTGGAGAAATTTATTACCAAAATCTCTCGAACTGGTCTCGAGATGACAGTATTGAATAATTTTGCATTCGATTATGAATTTTGCTTCATTTCCTCTCCTCCTTTCGGTGATGTTTAGCAGTGTTGGACTGACGTCACAGGCCCAAAAAATAGATCAATCTCTTGTCCAGAGTGTTGTTAGTCCCTCTAATTTTGCTATAGCATCAGAAGAGATCGGTTTACCGGAGATTAAAATTCCACCCAGGGTAAGAGAAGGCGCATCTAAGGCCGTCGCAAATGCACAGAATTACATTCTGGTTGACCCGGACTCAGGAACAATTTTTGCCAAATCAAACCACAGGGATCGTGTTCCTATCGCATCTACCACCAAGATTATGACCGCTGCTCTTGTAATGGAAAACTATAAGCTTTCCGATGTCGTTACGGTTTCCTCGGCTGCAGCAAACCAAATAGGTGCTGATGCCCATCTCCAGACCGGTGAAAAAATCACAGTACATAATTTACTGAAAGCTCTTCTAGTCAAATCGGCAAATGGTGCCGCTTATGCACTTGCTGAGCACATGAATACACTCCCTTGTCATCCTCGCGAAGGTGGGGATCCATGTGATTCCAATGTTACAGGTGTGACCAAGTTTGTCTCCAAAATGAACGAAAAAGCAAAAGAACTTGGGATGAATGATACTGACTATCATGACCCGGCTGGTCTTGACGTTACTGGCTACTCCAGTGCGTTTGATCTCGCAATTATCACCAAGTATGCAATGCAAAATGAGACCGTAAGACAGATAGTTAAGACAAAGGAAGCGAGTATTACTGATGTGAGCGGCAATATATGGCACAAGCTTGAAAACTCCAATCGACTCGTCCGTGAGTGGGATTATCCGGGAGCGATCGGAGTAAAAACGGGCTTCATGCCAGAAGCTGGTCATTGTCTCGTTGGTGCTGCCACCAGGGATGGTCACACTCTCATTGCTGTTGTGCTAAAAACCTTTGCCGACACGCCCTCTGCTTCTGCCGAAGAAGCTCGCCGTCTCTTGGATTGGGGCTTTGCCAATGTAGCGTGGGGAAATTGATTTATTAAAAAAACACCAAGAGAATGGTGATTTTTGTGGTGGACCCCAAGGAGACTTTCACTAGTGGGGCCCCGGACCCACTTCTCTTACTAGTCAGGAGTTCAATGCCTCTTTCACGAATAAAGCACCAGATAAATCTGATGCGTTATTCGTGGTGGACCCAAGGAGACTTGAACTCCTGACCTCCTCCATGCCATGGAGGCGCTCTACCAACTAAGCTATGGGCCCTAATTCTTTTTGAATTATACACAAGGCAGGGGCAAAACTCAACCCATCAAGCTATGTTATGGATTTTTCTATAGAGCAGCTATTCTTTTGTGATAAATTAATACTACTAAGCAAGGAGAGAAGATGACAAAAGAAGATAAGGATAATGTTATACAAAATCAACGTGGCCCAAGGAACGATTCGGCATGGGGTAATCCCAAAGAAATCGGTGCATTAGGGGAAGCAAGCGATATATATGAAACAGAAGAGAAGTTAAGGCGCGTCGGATTGCCAGCCGATGAGGAAGAGGGGGGTGTTTCGAACGAGCTAGGAATTGAGGCCGAGATTGATGAAAGCTCAAGTGATGTAACTGATACTGAGGATTAAGCCGTAAACGGCTCAAAACCCAAAGCAAAGACTCCAAGGTAAAAATTTTGGATATTTTTTACTTTGGGCATTTTGTATTTTTTTGCTTTGGGGTCTGCACTGGTTCAGATAGATCCCGTACACATTGCTAGATTGGAATAGCAATGAAAA
>DAOOSE010000099.1:0-4317 GCA_035389625.1 bacterium | reverse complement strand
AAATCAGATGAACCTGGAGGAGATCGGTCATTTAAAGAATTTGAAAGTAAAATGGATCAAGCTTTACTACAAAATGCCTATTGCCCAGATGGCCTTTGAACCTCTTTCTTCCCCGGCAGATATTGCCTACGGAGACAAAAAATTACACAGTAAGTACTATGGTGACATGGAAGTTCGTGCCAGCATGATGCACAAGAATTTCGGGGTCGCGGATGTAGTGGCCAAAAAGAAATAGTGCGACAACTCTTGAAATAATTTGCTGTCGAGGTATTGTAATGGAGAGAATGGAGGAGAATGATAGCTGCAAAAGTTACAATTGATGATTTGGCTGTGATGATGAAGAAAGGCTTCGATGATTTGGAGTCAAGGCTTAGTGTTAAGATTGAATCAGAAGTCGGTAATCTACAATCAGAAGTTGGTTGCTTAAAATCTGAGGTCGGCGGTCTGAGACAGGAGTTTTATGATTTTCGTTCTGAAACGAGAGAACGATTTGACCGACTCGAGAACGATTTGTCCGATATCAAGATGCGACTAGATAGGATTGATAAACGATCAAAAGAAGACGCAGATGCCCTCAATAAGGAAATTATTGACCTTCGCCAAAGGGTTGTTTTACTAGAAAAAGAATTGAAGCAATTAAAACTGGGTAAAACCTAGTTTACTTTTTGGTTTTTTGTAGTATAATCAAATTGTCAATTAATCTTTGCTGTTGATAGGAGTACCGCCCCTGAGGCAAAGCGCAAGCCGAAGCGAATCGGCAAATTAAGACCCAAATCGAGATGGAACCACCGCCCCCAAAGGGCAGTTCTCGAGAAGTTGCGGGTCTTTTTTGTTAAAAACAAATAATTAGCATGGAGAATATATGGAAAAACAAACCTACCGCATCGAAACAGTTCGCCACTCACTAAGCCATGTTTTGGCGGCGGCAGTACTAGACATGTTTCCGGAAGCCAAGCTTGGCATTGGGCCGGCAATTGATAATGGTTTTTATTATGATTTTGATCTTCCTCGCACCTTAATTCCGGAAGATCTGCCAATTTTGGAAAAGAAAATGCGCCAGATTATTGCCCAAGATCTTGCTTTTGAACAATACGATGAGCCAAAGAGCAAAGCAGTTGAATTTTTAAATAAGACTGGCCAATCATACAAGACAGAATTAGTAGAGGCTTTGCCAGGAGATTCTGTTTCGTTTTATTCGATCAAAAAAGATGCGGAGGTGCTGTTTGTTGATCTGTGCAAGGGGCCACATGTTTGGTCGACAAAAGATCTTCAATCTACTGGTTGGAAGCTTGATAAGATTGCTGGTGCTTACTGGAAGGGTAGTGAGAAAAATAAAATGCTTCAGCGGATTTATGCGTTAGCTTTTGAGGATAAAGAAGCGCTCAAGAAATATGAGAATTTCTTAGTCGAGGCCGAGAGAAGAAATCACAGAAAAATTGGTGAGGCCTTGGATTTGTTTTCCTTTCATGAAGAAGGTCCAGGATTTGCTTTTTGGCACCCTAAAGGAATGGTGGTTTGGAATGCTTTGCTCGACTGGTGGCGCGAAGAGCACAGAATTGCGGGATACGATGAGGTAAAGACGCCAATCATTCTTTCTCAAGATCTTTGGCATAAATCAGGACACTGGGATCACTATAAAGAAAACATGTACTTCACAAAGATTGACGAGCGCGATTTTGCAGTGAAGCCGATGAATTGTCCGGGAAGTATTCTTATCTACAAGGACAAAGCTCACTCTTATCGCGAGTTTCCAATAAGGCGTGCCGAGATTGGTCTTGTTCATCGTCATGAGCTTACCGGTGTCTTACATGGGCTTATGAGGGTTCGTTCTTTCCATCAGGACGATGCTCATATTTTTTGCCTGCCTTCCCAGATAGAGGATGAGGTCGTCGGCGTCTATGAGCTTGTTGAGAAAATGTACAAGAAACTGGGGCTGAAATATCATGTCGAGCTCTCAACCCGTCCCGAAAGTGGTTCTATCGGCAACGATGAGATGTGGCAAAGCGCAGAGAGTTCACTTAAAAAGGCCCTGGATCGCAAAAATATAGATTTCAAATTGAATCCCGGGGACGGTGCTTTTTATGGTCCAAAAATCGATTTTCACATTGAGGATGCTATCGGAAGGACTTGGCAGACAGCGACAATTCAAGTTGATTTCGCTATGCCAGAAAGATTTGAGATAGAATATGTGGACGAGGCGGGCCACAAATCCCGCCCCGTGATGATCCACCGAACTGTCTTTGGATCCCTTGAGCGATTTATCGGGATACTAATAGAGCACTTTGCCGGTGCCTTTCCTCTATGGCTTGCACCGGTTCAGGTTAAAATTTTACCAATAGCTGAGCGTCATGTCGGCTACGCCGAAGCTATTAGTGAAAAGTTGAAAATTGAAAGTATCAGAGTTGAAATTGATGATCGTAATGAATCAATAGGAAAGAAAGTTCGAGAAGCAGAGATGCAAAAAATTCCATATATGTTGGTGGTTGGGGATAAAGAGGTGGACGAAAAGCATGTTTCTGTGAGAGAATATGGGAAAGGGGATAGGGGGAGCATGTTAGTGGACGAATTGATTGGCGTTATTCTAAAAAAGTAAATTCGACGATGCTGAGGGTTAGATGTTAAAAGCCCAAAGCCGAGGATCCCAAAGCAAAAAGAAAGTTAAAAAGCCAAAGGGTTAAAAACTTTCTCTTTGTATTCGGTTGTCAGTTTTGGTTTTGGGGTTTGGTGTCTTGGTTTTTAATAGGAGGGTTATGCGCAAAAAGACACGACGAAGTTCCAGAAAGTTAATACAAGCAGGTGCGATTTCGCTCGTTTTCGGGATCTCTTTGGTGTGGTATGCCTCCCATCAGCAGGCGCTGAAGGCGGATACGGTTGCTTCTGTCGAACAAAGCGTAACAATCTTTGGCGGTGTCTTAGCGACCGGATTTTTAATAATTGCCATTTCAGCTTTTCTTTTTATCTTGGCGATCAGTACTAATGATAAGTAATCACTTACTATATTGTCATTGCGAGCCATCGGTAGCTCTCGAGGCGTAGTAGCAATCTTGCGCTATCAATACCTCGCAATGACGGTGAGTGGTTACAGCGATAGACAGAGCTAAATTGCCTATAGTTATGATATAATCATAGAGAATCTACACGGAGGGGATATTGAACGATTTTGATCCAAAGATGATACTATCAAGGAAGAAAAAGAAATTGAGTTTCCTTTTTCACTTTTTTGGTTTTTTTAAACTTGTCCTTGTGTCGATCTCTCAAAAGATATCAAAATTTTCGATGAGTAAGACAGTGACTCCAGATCTTGTGGCTGGAACAGATAAGAAAACGGCAAAAGTGATCGATGCCACAGTGGAGGCATTGAGAAAGAAGGCTGATGAGATAGAAGCTCTCGACATGAAGATCATCCGCCTTCAGCAATCCGGCCGTACTAACATTAAGGCTCTTGGTAAGATTCACCTCTATCTCTCGATGCGCAGCAAACTTTATCATCGTTTGCACTCTTTGCCATACGCATCGCACCTGAATGTCTCGGCGTTGATAGTTTTTCTGGTTACGTTTTCCTTTTCTTTGGTAACTAGCTTCACTAATATTGTCGGTCCTAAAATTTCGCCACGGCTTGCTTCCATTTCTTTCATCAAGGCTTCCAATGAAGATGATACCACTCTTTTTATTGGCACGAATGATGACTTGAAAATCGGTTTTTCGAACAAAGATGCCAAAACTGTCGGCGCAAATATTGTTTCGACCTCCGACCGTATTCCAAATGCCGAAAATTACCAGATCTCGATCAATCTCTTAGCCGATGGATTGAGTGTGCCGGAGGAAAAGACGTTGGGGGAGAAAAATGTCTCTGCGTTAATTCCTAATTCCGAATTAAGAATTTCTAATCAAATCCCAAATACCAATTCTCAAATGTCTAAACTGTTTGGGTTATTGGGTCTTAAGACATTGGGATTTGATTCTTCATTAGAAATTAGAAATTCGAAATTAAACCAGACTATCCACGCCCAGGACTCCACTTCCGCTGACACTTCTTATACCCCAAACACTCAAACTCTTCCCTCCTCCACCGTCGCCAATGCCGAAGTCATTGCTCCTTCAGAGCAAACAGTCATTTACCGCATTACACCAGACATCACTGTCAGGTATCGGATGGATGAGGCCAAGGTTAAAGAATTCATCACTTTCAACACTAAAGATGCTATAAACTCCAACACTCTCTCTTTTGCTCTCAACCAAAAGGGTCTCACTTTTGCCGAAGACGATAACAAAGACGGTTCCTGGCTGGCCTATCGAGAAGAGGACAAAGACAAGATT
>DAOOSE010000098.1:0-4420 GCA_035389625.1 bacterium | reverse complement strand
AGGCGTAGCAGGCTATGGGCATTACTCTCAGAATAAGATGCTCTCTGCATTAGGGCTGGGAATGATGGCATCTGGAACCTTTTATGCGCTTACAGGTAAGGATCAGAATGACAAAAAATCCGTAGGAGAGAAAGTCACCGAACGGGTGACTGCGTTTCAGTCCGAGATGAAGCGAAAAGTCTGGCTGGATTATTTTGAAGAAAAGAAAGGCAAATTACAAAATCAAACAAACGATGAAACAAAACAAACACACGAATTAAACGGGATGAACCACTTCGATGAAGAACAACTCATGCGCCAGCAGGATGAAAGACCGGACTATTTTACAAGTGAGATAACCGATTCGGTTAATCCAGCCGATTTTCCTGAACTGGAAGAAAAAGAACAGTCCTTCCTTGTGAAGAAAGTAGATCAGGCGATTGCTAAGGAAATGAAATTCTTTTTAAAGAACAGGCAGGCCATTGCCGCACATCTTAATAACGAACAGCAGCCAATGAATAAAAAACAAGCTGTTTCCAAGCCGGAACCAAAACAGAATGTACTGGAAAAAGAGGTCGAAGAGAATCTTGAATCCCACCTTCAGCAAGCGCAAAAGAAAACGGAAGACAAAAAAAGTTCTTCGAAAACAAAAACCAATTCCTATTCCGAAGACGAACCCGAACCGCAGGAATTGATTTTCTAATTAACATCAAACAAAAAGAAACATGAACCAAAACACAGCATATTCCGATGAAGCTGTCCACGATCTGAAATCATGGCTTCAGAATGCCGCCGCGCAAGGCCACCAGAAATTTTACGAGGTGATGGTGGACGGTAGAAAAATTATTTTCTTAACCGACAACCTTGAACTGCTCGATGATCTGAATACCTGGATCAGCACAAAGACCAAATTAATAAAGGTGCTGGTCTACAATACCAAGACCTCGCACCGCTACCAGACCTTTGAGTTCAATACCGAGCATTCTCTGGAAGAACAGCAGAAAGAAAAACAGGAGCGGGAGGAACGAGACCTCAAACGCCAGCAGTCTCTGTCCGGTTTTTCTTCGGCGGACGAAATAAACCGCAAGATGAATGAAACCGTCGAGCAGGCATTGGCAAAGGAACGGCACGAGCTGGAGTTTAAACGCCTGAAAGAAGAGAACACCAAATTGCAGTCGCAGACCGAGAAGGATAATTCTTACATCGCCAAGCTGGAAGAAAAACTCGAAGGCTTTGAATCGCAACGTTTCAAACTCACTACGGACAATATCATCAACGTGGGCTCCGGGATCTTGGGCAACCTCGTGGAATCCAATCCGATGGTGTTGGATTCCGTAGCTGGCCTTGCCGGTCTAATTACCCCTGTGAAAAAGAAGGATACAGGAATGAACGGGGTTCAGGGTGAAATGTCCTTTAAAATGAAATCGAAAACTGCGGATACCGGCGAGGAAGAATCGGAAGAAGAAAACGAGGAAGAGGAATCTGAACAGGAATTCGACGAGGCAACGCAGGCCAAACTCGACCTGTTCGAAGAGGCGGAGCAGAACCTCAACGACGATCAGTACGAGCGGTATTTCCGTATCGTTCAATTCCTCGCGCAACGCCCTGATCTGGTGGAGACGGTATATGCGCTGCTAAAGGACGAGAGCCGCGTCCGAAAAAAGGTGGCTTAATTTCTAAAGTCACGTTCTTTGACATTATGAATTTTCCAATGCAATAATTGATAGCAAGGAATTGTATTTTCCATCCTAAATTCGACCTTTCCTGATCCGATAGGTCAAAAAAAATGCGGAAACCCCTAAATTACGCAGATCTAAATATGTAACTTTTTAAGAAGAAGTCCAGAAGGGAGGTATGACGTCCCTCCCTTCTATTTTATTTAATGTCAGCCAATTGAGCTAAATTTGTGACAGTTTGTCTATAATTTTTTATCGGCAAAGTCTTTGATATTATCCAATAACAAGCCTTGAGTTAAAATATCGTTCCATTGTATTTCTTCTATTGACACAGGGCGTTTTAAATCACACAAAATAATTACCTATGAAATGGATAGATTCAACGGACATTAAGTCTTGGGCAAACAGAAGAGACTGCCAAGAAACCCTCCCTTTATTAGTAAGAAAGCTCATAAGAGCCACTTCGAATAGTATCAAGAGTATCAAATTTCCATCAGGCGATAGTGTGTTGATCGGAGGTTGGGATGGGGTACTCGAAGTCGCTGAAGAATCCGAATATTTGCCGTCCGGTAAATCAGTATGGGAATTCGGCGCAGGTAAGGACCCAAAAGGAAAAGCCGATGATGATTATGAGAAAAGAACGAAAAATCCATTAAGTTATGACCCTAAAGAAACCACTTTTGTTTTTGTAACGCCCAGGCTTTGGCAGAAGGGTGAGGAATGGGTCAAAGAAAAAATGAATGATGGTATTTGGAAAGGTATCAAAGTTTATAATGCTGAAACATTGGAAGAGTGGATTGACGAAGCTCCTTCAGTTGGCGCATGGCTAGCAACGAAACATTTGGGAAAATATCCGTCTGACGGTGTTCAAGCTACTATCGACTTTTGGGATGAGTGGTCCGCGGGTGCTAACCTGCAACTAATCCCTGAAATACTTCTCGGAGGGAGAAAAGTCCAACAGGATAAATTGATTGATCTCGGTAAGGAGCCCATGACTATACCTATTCAGGGAGTATCAAGGGATGAAGCTCTAGCTTTTATTATTTCCTGTTTCAAAAACAATCCAACAATTGAAGAAGACTTTTTTTCACGGAGCATTATAGTTGACAACGCTGATGCCTTTCGGGAATTGGTTGTGATAGCCAAACCGCTGATTTTGATTCCCCGTTTCGAAGATGTGGGTGGTATTATAAACAAGGCCACCCAAAAGGGTCATACAGTTATTCTTCCTTTAGGAGCGGACTCGTCTGGAGAATGGTACGGCACTATCAAACTTCCGCAAATAGACAGGAATAGCTTTGTATCCGCTTTGATTAAGATAGGATTGACGAAGGATTCTGCCGAAAAATTCTCGAAAGAGTCAGCAAGAAACATCACAGTTTTAAGGAGAAGACTCGAGTTTACAAGAGCCACACCCACCTGGGCTACACCGGAAAACGCTTCAGAAATAATTCCCGCGATTATAGTTGGAAGATGGGACGAGAATTCGGAAAACGATATAAAAATTGTGGAACAAATTTCTGGAGAAAGCTATGAAAATTACTCCAAGAAGCTTATGCGCTGGCGCTATTCGCCTGACCCGCCAGTTGTGAAAATCGGAACAATGTGGCGTCTTACTTCACCGCTTGATTCATGGACTCATGCCTCAAAGCAGTTAACCCGCAATGATTTCGAATTGCTTCACAAAGCGGCTATGCAAATTCTGTGCGAAATAGACCCTGCGCTTACGCTGTCTCCCGAGCAAAGGCCATTTGCGGCTATTCATGGAAAGAAACCTGCGTTTTCCAATTGGATTGGAGAAGGGGTAATACAATCTCTAATTTTAGCATCACTTTTTGGTGAAAAATTACAATTTGATTTACCACAGAAACCGGACTTGTGGGTGGATAAGATTGTCAGCGATCTGTTAGATACTTTGGACCCGTTGTGGTGGAAATCCAATCAATACAGATTACCTCTCATCGCCGAAGCTTCTCCAACATCCTTTCTTGGTTCGGTCGAAAAGCATCTTTCAAAGGAAAAATCCCCTGTAGTAGGACTTTTTGAGGAAGACCCAGGATTTCTTATGCCACAGAGTTATCATACAGGCCTGTTATGGGCATTAGAAGCTATGGCATGGTTCCCTGAGCACCTTACCCAATCTTCATTGATTCTTGCAAAGCTTGCAGCAATTGACAAAGGGGGCCACTTATCCAACAGGCCAATAAACAGCTTAAAAGAAATTTTTAAGCCTTGGCATTATCAAACACTCGCTGCTTTTGAAGTGAGAATGAAGGCGCTCAAACTGATTTCAGAAAGAGAACGTGAAACAGCATGGACGGTATTAATAAGAATGATGCCTCATTCAATGAGCGACGTCGGATTTTCTACCTCTAAAACCAGGTGGCGCATGTTTGAGGAGGAAACGGATAAGGCGGTCACATATGCTGAAATATTTGACACCTATTCAGCTGTGTTAGACTTGCTGATATCAATATTTGATTACACGGAAGAAAAACTTGCACAGCTGATCGAAGAATCTGTAAACCTGAGTCCTCCAGATAGAAGTAAATTACTTTCGTTTATTGAGTCAGTCATTATCAAGGTAGATCATTCTGCCCGTAAATGCTGGGAGAAGACGAAACATATACTTTCCCATCATCGTTCTTATCCCGATGCTGAATGGGCGCCCTTAGAGCATGATTTGGTGCCGTACCAAAAGTTACATGATGTGCTTCAACCAACAGATGAAATTGAGAGATCGGTCTTGTTGTTTAGTGACCATT
>DAOOSE010000097.1:0-4422 GCA_035389625.1 bacterium | reverse complement strand
AAACCACACTGATGCAGCTTAAGCTTTGGACCGACAACAATCACGGAACGACCGGAGTAGTCAACGCGTTTACCAAGAAGATTCTGTCGGAAGCGGCCCTGTTTGCCACGCAACATGTCGGAAAGTGAGCGAAGTTTTCTTTTTCCACCAGTTGTCGAAGCGATTTTGTCTTTGCGAGCAGAGTTATCAATCAAAGCATCAACTGCTTCCTGCAGCATTCGTTTTTCATTTCGGCAAATCACCTCAGGAGCACCCTGAGAAAGTAGGCGTTTCAAGCGGTTGTTTCTATTAATAACACGACGATAAAGATCATTAAGATCGGAAGCAGCAAAACGTCCACCATCCAGCTGAACCATTGGTCTCAAATCCGGTGGAATAACAGGCAAGCGCATAAGAACTACCCAGGAGGGATTGATTCCGGCTTTTCCAAGACTTTGAAGTACACGGAGTCGTTTCAATGTTTTGGCACGAGCCAGTCCGGCTTGTTTCAGTGATATCTCTTTCGTCTTTTTAATTTCTTCATCTATCTTTACATTTTTGAGCAATTCCAACACGGCCTCGGCACCAATTCCGACTCGGACGATCTGACCATATTTCAGGTTCAGCTCACGATAGAGCTGCTCAGAAATAGTTTTTCCGGCTTTTAGGTTGCTAAGCTCTGTCTTTGTATCTTTGTAAACCTGCTCAATTTCCTCTTTTGCAGTGCTTTCTCCGTTTGGATTCTTACCAAGTTCGGCCTGGTATTCTTTGTATTCATTTTCAAGACTTTCGAGGCTGGAAGTTCTAAGCTCTTCGTTAATCTCAAGAATGATATAACTTGCAAAATACACAACTTTCTCTATTTCAGAAGCAGGGATATCAAGTGCTGTTGACACAATGTTAGCTGTTCCGCGGGTATACCAGATATGAGCAATGGGAACAGCTAGATCAATATGTCCCATTCGAACGCGACGCACCGATGACCTAGTAACCTCAACGCCACATTTATCGCAAACAACACCTTTGTAGCGAATTTTTTTGTACTTTCCGCAATAACATTCCCAGTCTTTGGTGGGTCCAAAGATCTTTTCGCAAAACAAGCCATCCCGTTCCGGTTTCTGGGTGCGGTAATTGATGGTTTCCGGTTTCAAAACCTCACCGTGCGACCAAGAAAGAATGTCCTCCGGAGAGGCAACCGAAATCCGGATTGCTTCAAAATCCGAAACGGTTACTTGGTCTTTTACTTCAAAGTTTGACATATAGTTCTCCTTATTTTCCAAAAGCCAAGACCCCAGACCCCAAAGCCAAAAATAAGTCGGGGAATTTCAGGGTGGCGATATTGTTAAAAAGTGTATTGTTCATAATTCTTTTTGCTTTGGAACCTTGGTCTTGGGTTTTACTCCTCTTCGCCATCAACTGGCTCAGATACCAGCTCTTCCGTGTCTTGAACCTGGTTGATTTCAGTTAATCGACGATCAAAATCTTCATCTGCGGGCTCGAGCTCATCTTCCACCAAGTCAAGCTCTTGGGTCGGGGTGCTTATCTTGATTTCAACTTCTTTCGGTTTCTCTACTGGACGATTTTCAACCTTAGCAGCCTCTTCTTTGGTTGCAATAAGATCAACGTCCAGGCAAAGGCTCTGTAGCTCTTTTACCATAACATTAAATGCTTCAGGGATAATTGGTTTTTGAATGCGTTCACCCTTGATGATAGCCTCATAAATGCGGCTTCGTCCTACGATATCATCCGATTTTATAGTTAGCATTTCTTGCAGGGTATAAGCGGCACCATAAGCTTCAAGTGCCCAAACTTCCATTTCACCGAAGCGCTGTCCGCCAAACTGAGCCTTACCACCGAGCGGTTGCTGGGTAATCATCGAGTATGGTCCAACACTTCGAGCGTGCATCTTGTCGTCAACTAAGTGATGAAGTTTCAAGATGTACATGACGCCGACAGTTGACTTCTTGGCAAATGGCTCACCAGTCCTACCATCGTAGAGCTGAATTTTACCATCGGTTGTCAGATTCTGGTCTGCAAGTCGTTTTTCAATCTCTTTGATTGTAATACCTTCAAATACAGGGGTTGCTACCTTGTATCCACCGGACATTGCAGCAAGGCCCAGGTGTGTTTCCAGGATTTGACCCACATTCATACGAGAGATAACACCAAGAGGGTTCAAAATCACATCGACTGGACGGCCATCAGGCATGAAAGGCATGTCTTCCTCTGGCAAAATGACAGAGATAACACCTTTGTTACCATGACGTCCTGCGAGCTTATCGCCAACAGAGATTTTTCTAAGCTGAGCAACACTGACTTCAACCATCTGATACACACCAGTGGGTAGTTCATCACCGTTATCTTTGGAAAAGATCTTGATGCTTAAGACCTTGCCATACTCACCGTGAGGCAATCGCAGGGAAGAGTCTCTTACGTCTTTTGCTTTTTCTCCGAAGATTGCTCTGAGAAGTTTTTCCTCTGAGGAAAGTTCTGTTTCACCCTTCGGAGAGATTTTACCAACAAGAATGTCACCGGAACGTACTTCTGCACCAATACGAACAATACCCATCTCATCGAGGTTGGCAAGTGCCTCTTCGGATACGTTCGGGATATCCCGGGTCAAAATTTCCGGCCCGAGCTTTGTGTCCCGAACCTCGATTGAATATTGCTCAATGTGAATTGATGATAAAGTATGATCTTTTACTAAACGGTCAGAAACGATCACCGCATCTTCAAAGTTAGCACCACCCCAAGACATAAAAGAAACGAGGAGGTTCTGTCCAAGTGCGATTTCTCCATCTGAAGTTGCGGATGAGTCGGCAATAATTTCGTCTTTTAGAACCTTGTCGCCCGTCTTTACGATTGGGCGCTGATTGATCAGGGTTCCTTGGTTGGACCTGGAAAATTTCTCCAGATGATATTCATCTTCGCCTTGATCGCCTTTGATCTTGATCAGCTTGGAAGAAGAATAAGTTACTGTGCCGCTATTTTTGGAAAGAATAATTTGACCTGAATAAACTGCCGCTGAGCGCTCCATGCCCGTACCAACGACTGGGGAATCGGGGCGAACCAATGGAACAGCTTGTCGTTGCATGTTTGATCCCATCATAGCGCGAGCACCATCATCATGCTCAACAAAGGGAATCAATGAAGTAGCAACGGAAACAATCTGCTTTGGTGAAACATCCATGTATTGGATATTTTTAACACTCTCAATGTCTGGATGGCCGAATTTTCGAACAACAACGCGTTCTCCAATAATGTAACCTTTTTCATCTACACCAACAGACGCAGGAGCAATGATTGCTTTTTCTTCTGTGCCAGCATCAAGATAGGACACCTCATTAGTTACCTTGGCCTTACCTCCAGATACAACAACTTTACGGTAAGGAGTTTCCAGAAAACCGTAGTCATTAATACGAGCATAAGAAGCCATATAACTAACCAAGCCAATATTTGGGCCTTCAGGAGACTCAATCGGACAAATACGACCGTAGTGGCTTTCGTGAACATCCCGCACCTCAAAGCCTGCTCGCTCACGAGACAAACCGCCAGGGCCTGTAGCCGATAGAGTTCTTTTGTGTTCGAGCTCGGAGAGAGGATTGGTCTGATTCATAAACTGAGAAAGCTGGGAGGATGAATAGAACTCTTGAAGGGCAGCGACTATTGGGCGAGAGTTAACGAGAGCTTGAGGTGTGATATCGGCAGGTTCCAGGACACTCATTCTGTCTTTGATAATTCGCTCCACCCGCAAAAGACCAACGCGTACTCGGCTCTGTACCAATTCTCCAACAGCCTTGATTCTACGATTTTTAAGAGCATCTGTATCATCAGGAAGAGCGCCCGGAGTATTGTTGAGCCGAATAATTTCACGGATAACCTCAATCAAGTCCTCACGGCGGAAAACCCTGTTTTCTGGGGAATTTGGAACATCCAGTCCAAGACGCTGGTTTGCTTTATACCGACCAACTCGGCCAAGATCATATCTCTTAGGATTAAAAAACATCATCTCAATGAAGGATTTGGCAGATTCAGCTGTGGCTAAATCACCTGGCCTGATACGTTTGTAGGTCTCAATCAAGCCCTCTTCATAGTTCGAAGCTGGATCTTTATCCAGTGTTGCATCAATAAAGTTGAAGTCCTCACCATTATCTACATCGCTAAAGAGTGCTTTGATCTCTTCGTCCGAGGAAACACCCAAGGAGCGCAGGAAGGTGGTGATGGGGATTCTTCTCTTTCGATCAACCTTGACGCTAATTACACCCTTGGAGCTGCTTTCGAGTTCAAGCCAAGCGCCTCTATTTGGAATAATTTTAGCACCAAAAAAATTGCGACCGTTTACCTTCTCTGCTGTAAACAAAATTCCGTACGATCGGACAATTTGCGATACGACACAACGCTCAACACCATTGATAATAAAAGTGCCAAAACGGGTCATGAGAG
>DAOOSE010000096.1:0-4463 GCA_035389625.1 bacterium | reverse complement strand
TCATCTTGGGACACTTTGGATAGTTGTAAAAGTGGGTAATGTTTCTTTGCTTTAGTTTACTTAAGGGGACGGTTCTCTTTTAGATACGGTTTTAGTAACTATTGTTCTCCTGACCCCACTCGTGTTCGAGTCTTGCTCGTAGCTACAGTAATAAAAAAGCGACCATCAAATGATGATCACTTTTTCATGGCTCCCCGAGCAAGACTCGAACTTGCAACATCTTCGTTAACAGCGAAGCGCTCTGCCATTGAGCTATCGGGGAATATCCTTATTGAACCTGTTCATTCTAGCAAAAAGTGCGACAAGTGTAAATATTTTTGCTTTTGGAAGTGAATATTGACTTTCGAGCACTCTAACACAAAAGTCCTCTGGTAGAGGACTTTTGTTGGAGGGTTATGACAGAGCACTTCTGGTGCTCCATCAGGGGTGTTTCCCTGAAAGTGGTTGGAGAAAGGAGCGGAGAAACCAGTATTGATTTGGGTTTCCCCATCACTCCTTGCAAATCCACTCTACCTTCTGTCTTTTGACTTATCACTATCAGAAATTTCCAAAATATTACTCAATAATTGTCACTTCTTACAAGCCCAGTCTATTCTGCCGGTTCTTCTTTTTCGGAAGCGTCTTCCTCGATTTCTTCTGTTTCCTCATTTTCTTCCAGAATTTTTCGACAAACTTGAACGAAATTACGGCAAGAAAGAGCGCACTCCCGCATAATATCGTCCTCAAAGAATGTTTCACATGATTCCGCGCATTCTTCACTTACATCGGCGGCAAGGCTTAAGAAATCACCCGCGTAGCTGGACTCTCGCAAAAAAAGTCTTTTTGCGGCCAAGAGTGTGTCCGCCGTATCAGCAAGCCACCGCAAATTCTCTTCTTTGGCAAAATCACCACCTTGTCTGATGGAGTGAAGGAAAGCCTCCTGAACCAATTCTTCTGTCTGGTCGATGTTTGCGAGCAAATCTTTCGACTCCTCGTCGTTCATAAATTCTTCTTCCATTGAATCTCCTTTTAAATATTCGTAGCCACTATTCCTGGGTTAATTTTAATTTACAATTACACGGTTGGGCTAAAAAAAATCTATGTAAGAATATCTACTCTTGGATAAAACCGAGATGGTGGATAAATCTCTGCTAAAGCCTTTGTGGGGTCTGGTTATGGGCGGCTTGTATACCAATTGACTGTGTAAAAAAACAAAACTTTGTTACTCCCTCTATAAATCTTTTTTAGAATGTCCAATGCATTGCCAACTTGCTTCACTGATAATGTGTTCATTGCATTTAAAGAAAGAGAGCGTCATGGGCGCAAGGATACTATTATCTACTACTCAAAAAATATTACTTTTAGCACTGATAGCTGGTTTTTTGGCATGCATTATATTTTTTCCACAGAGAACGGCGGTGTATTTTCTTGGCCTGCTTTCTCTGATTTATTGTATTAATCTTATTTTTAACGCTTACCTTACGTATAAATCGGTCGCACACGGGAGCGAGGTGGAGGTGATGGCTGATGAGATTGAGACAGTGAGCGTCTGGCCTACATATAGTGTTCTTTGTCCTTTATATAAGGAAGCCAATATTCTTCCAAAATTTGTTCGAAGTATGGAAGCGTTGGATTATCCAAAGGACAGGCTGGAGTGCCTACTCTTACTGGAAGAGGACGATACTGAAACTATCACTGCTGCACAGAACGCAAATCTTCCTTCGTATTTTAAGGTTTTAGTCTTGCCCAATTCCAAACCTAAGACCAAGCCTAAGGCTTGTAATGTTGGTCTTGATCATGCCAGGGGAGAGTACGTTGTAATTTATGATGCCGAGGATCTACCCGAGCCTGATCAGCTGAAGAAAGCAGTAATTGCATATAGCAAAGTCTCATCAGATGTCTTTTGTGTGCAAGCAAAGCTTAACTTTTATAATCCAAATCAAAATATCTTAACCAAACTTTTCACGACGGATTACACGCTGTGGTATGACTTGATTCTACCTGGATTTCAAGCTATTAATGCGCCGATTCCACTCGGTGGGACGTCCAATCATTTCAAGACTGAGTCCCTTCGAGAGCTTGGTGGGTGGGATCCGTACAATGTGACAGAGGACTGCGACCTGGGGATTAGGATAAGAAAAGAGGGTTATAAGACCGTGTTGGTGGATTCAATTACCTGGGAAGAGGCAAACTCTAATTTTTTCAACTGGATTCGCCAGAGGTCGCGTTGGATAAAGGGATACTTCCAAACCTTCTTTGTGAACACAAGGGGCTCCCTCGGATTTATCAGGAGGGCTGGAATCGTAAATTATTTGATTTTTTGGCTGGTGGTCGGGATCTCACCCTTTCTTACTCTGCTTAATCCGTTCTTATGGATTACGACGATCCTTTACTTCGCTTTTCGCTCAACTCTCGGCCCCGTTATCGAGTCATTTTACCCCGCCCCTGTTCTTTATCTGGCGGTCTTTAGTTTTATCTTCGGTAATTTTCTCTCGCTCTACAGTTCCTTGCTCGCCTCAGCGAAGAAGGATCGGGATAGTTTTGTGAAATATGGTTTGTTAATGCCGGTCTATTGGTTTATGATCAGCTTCGCTGCCTGGTATGGCTTCATACAATTGATATTCAAACCGCATTATTGGGAAAAAACTAAACACGGGCTGGACTTAAAGGAAGGAAGCGCTCCGGCCTAATGGATGTTAGTCATGATTCACGTTTTAAAAAAATAAGATTAGAAATTGACCAAAGGGAAATATGCTTACAGGCGATAGAGCAGTAGTAACAAATAGACGAGAGGTGGAGGTCGAGGCATTTGCTCGAACTACCTCACTTCTCAAATCAATTGGTGAATTTATTGTCTTGGTATTGGCAGTCGGAGTCGGCTTGGTGGGCTGGCGTTATTACTTTGATGCCGGCTTGATCTTATCTTACAATGACGCGATGAGTCACCTCGATATTTCACGAAGGGTGGTCGATGGGTTGCACCCGGGCCTTGCTCAAATTGGAAGCGTCTGGCTTCCCTTGCCTCACGTGCTAATGTTGCCATTTATTTGGAATGATTTCTTCTGGCATACAGGCTTGGCTGGATCAATAGTTTCACATTTGGCTTTCATTGGCGGTGCAATATTACTGTTTAGACTTACTACGAAGGTGACGAACGATATTATTGCAGGGATTTTGGCAGCGCTCATATTTATCATAAATCCAAACATGATCTATATGCAGGCAATTCCCATGACTGAGTCTCTACTTCTGTTTTTATTTATCGCTTCAACATATTCTTTCGTAACATGGCAAAAAAGCCAGGATTTTCGCTACCTAGCACTTTCTGCGCTATTTATTTTTCTTTCTACTCTCACCCGTTATGACGGCTGGATGCTTCTTCTTCAGATGGGAATAATCGTCCTCCTAGTATCGTACAGGGCAGGTAAATGGAAAAAACTTGAGGGAAATATTGTTCTTTTTGGAACCCTTGCTTTGTTTGGGGTAATACTTTGGCTGGTCTGGAATTACCTGATCTTTGGTGATGCGCTTTATTTTGCCAACGGTCCGTTTTCTGCAAAATCTCAACAAATGGTGTTTGAGCGTGAAGGGAGACTTTTCTCTAAAGGAAACCTTCCTTACTCGGCATATATCTATGGGCTTGCCGTGTTGAAGAATAATGGTGTTTTTGTGACAGCACTCGCAACCCTTGGTCTTGTTGCATACTTCATAAGAAAGCGCTTTTCTAATGATTTTCTGGCCGCAACTTTGTTGCTATCACCCTTTGTTTTTAATGTCGCTGCTTTATTTTTCGGACACTCCATCATTAATCTTTTAGAAATTCCGCCTCATACCCTTTTCAATGTCAGATATGGGTTGATGGTATTGCCCGCTGTTGCCTTCTTTGGGTCGTATCTTGTGGCTAAGCAGCGTTTTTTGCAATTACTCGTAGTTATCGCCCTCCTGATTCAAACCTTTTTCATGGTTACCCAGGATGGAATCATTACGGTGATGGATGGGGTGTATGGCGCTTCGGCTCAGAATGCTAAAGAAACAGGCGAGTGGATAGGCAAGCACACAGGATCAAATGGTCTGATCTTAATTGCTGCTTCCAGCCAGGATTCCCTGATATTTCAAAGCAACCTACCGATGACCAGATTTATCCATGAGGGTACCGGAGATTACTGGAACAGCTCACTGGAGAACCCGACAAAGCATGCTGAATATGTCGCAATGCATCACGGTGATTTGGTATATGAAAGTTTAGCAACAAACCAAGCATTCCTTGAAAACTATATTAAAGTTTACGATGGGGAATTTACAGATATATACCAGAGGGGTAATCCAGAGAAGACTTTGACAAAAGACGACTTACCGTAAATTTTGCTAATAGCAAATGGCTAATTGCTAATAGCTTTGAGCAGAATATTTATAACATTTTAGAATACTATTGGCTACAAGCTATAAGCTATAAGCTATAAGCTATAAGCTTAGAACATAGGAGG
>DAOOSE010000095.1:0-4486 GCA_035389625.1 bacterium | reverse complement strand
CAGCCCTAGCTCTTTGAAGAAAGAAGTGGCCAGTCCTGTGAATTCATCAACCATCTTCTTGTTGTCTCCGTTTGAGCTTGGTCCTTTACTAAATCCGTCATTATAGTTGGCAAAGTCGTTGAAGCTGAGATCAAGATCGTCCAAGTCAAAACCGATATCCTCGTTAGGGATGGCTGGCTGTTTAACATCACCCCTGACTCCATCAATATCCTTCGCTAGATTCCTAAAAATAATCGAATAATACTTAAGTAGTTCCATTATCTTGGGAGATAAGTCCTTTGAGTCTCCATTGTTTAGAGATACTAGTTTTCTAATAATCTCTTCAGTAGTGATTTCCTGTGGTTCTGAGAGGGTTTCACCAAGGTACTTTTTTATAGCTTCTGTTTCGGCATGGTTGATAGTTTCACTCATAAAATTATCAAAAGTACCATCGGACTGAAGGAATATTGCAGTGTAGTCAGTGATTATTTCTTTGGCAGTGTTTACACGAATAAAGTCCTCGTATTCCTCTGCGGAACTGACTCCAATCTGTGATGCAAGTGCATCTTTAGTTTTTTGATTAAAGCCTTGGTATTTATGCTGCGCTTGGTTCAGTCCCAATAGCGCTTGTCTTATATGTTTTGGTTGCATATCCATGACCTTTTCTGATTGATCGATGATAATTCTGGCAACCCTGATTAACTCTGAAGAAAACTGCGGATTTGGTTCATTTATCTGTGCAGTTAGATTATCTCGTGGAATTTCTTCAAAGTATAATTGGTCTGTGATACCGTGAGAGACTTCATGCGCGGTCATGTGTGTCAGATCAAGCTCAAAACCGGGATCATCAGCGTTGAACGTATTCAAGAATACTGCCTTACTAATTATTAGATTGCCAAATTTTACTTGCATAGGAGCTTTGTAACTCGTAGTAACACCGGCCGAAGGGTCGTTTTCTGTGATGGATGCTTCTTGGGCTACATTTAATACGTCGTTGGCGGTTAAGTGACCATGGATCACCGGCAGGCAAAACCCGAGAATTATTTCTCGGCGCTTTTCCGAGGCGTGAGAGTATTCTGCTTGCTTAGAAAACTCATCAATTTGACTCCAAACAGCTTTCCAGTGTTCTTCGGTCAAAAGGCTTTTTAAAAGATTTCCCATCTCGGTCAGCACGTTCTCATTGATTTCTTGAGGGTAACGCTCAAGAAGCACTTTTTCTGCACTGGCCACTATCCTTTGGTCCGTCTCACCAAGTGAGAGGGCCATTATCTTTATTAGTATCCCCTCATCTGAAGATCGTTTTTTTCGTTCTCTATCGCCCCTGCCGACCTCTCTGGCCACATCGCTCCCTTTTATTTCTCCTGGTGATGGATTTCGTTCTATATCTTGGTCTCGTAATTCCTCTCCGGCTTCACTTTGTTCGGTTTCTTTTTTGTTCATAGTTGGATAGTTTAATGATAGCTAAAAAAATGATGAATAAAAGATTTATGTTTGCGGTTATGACTGTGGGTGGTCGGTCTTAGGTGCTGCTAACGTGGTGGTGTGAGTATTTGTATGGGGCGACGAACCTAACGAGGGCCTCTCAGTTTTTTGGCTTACTCCTTCGGAAATTCTTCTTGCTAATAATCTAATATTGTTATCATCTCTTAGAACTTGAGAGAGAGACTGAGCCAGACCCTGAGCTCCACCGGCGGTAGCGGCTAGCATATTCTTAACGTCGTCCCTAGAGAAGCTGCTTCCCTGTTTGTCCCCTTGTTGGCGTATTGATCTAGAGATGTCTTCAAGGTGCTCCTTGATCGAATCTAGTGCGGAATTATCGCCCATTATTTGTTGTACTGAAGACTGGCCAAGGGGACCGGCTTGTATTGTCTGAAATGCGCCCCTGGTTCGGTGTTCCATTATGGCCGCTTCTCTTTGTGAATTCTCGATCGTTTTTTTGTATTCTTCCCATGTTTGTCGGGGTAGAAATTGTTCACTGCCGAGTCTTGATTGTTCACGAGTGAAGTGATGGATACCTCTGCTGATCTGTTCGTAATATCTGAGCAATTCTGCCTGATCAGTACCTACATCCTGGTGAGTAATCTCACGGGCGACACGGGAAGCTTCTGTAAAATTACCGCTATTTAGGGCGGTGAGGCCACTATTGTATATGGTTTGTACTTCTTGTAGGTGGTGCAATGCTCCTGCTTGAGGATTATTAGTCAAATCTTTTTGGAGTTTGTTGAAAATGAAGTTTATGCCCAGTACTTGTTGATCAATTATATTACCGACGTCAGTTTGAATGCGCCGCAAGGCTTGTGAGACGGCAAGTTGTGTTGCTCCATCAAGAGACGAGGTTGCTGAATGTTGGCGAACCAGATTTTCTATCTCGCCGCTAGATCCCATAACGGCCTGATGTAGCAGCTGGTCGGCACTATCTCCAACCACAGAGTAAAGATCCCGAATATCGTTATTGGGGGAGGCTGTTCGCTTTTTTCCGACTGCTGATACCGCTGACATCGTGGCTAGATCCAATCCGGGATCAATTCCATTATTGGTCAGATAGTCTGCGGCAGCCCTATAGTCTGAACGACTCTGAGACTTGGAGCGGGACACGATTTCACTATATGAAGCGGCATGTTCTTCAAAAATCTCCGCCAGTAGTTTTCCTTGAGTGTCTCTTTTTCTTGTAACAGTTCTTCGTGATGCAGCATTTAAATTTCCAGTATATAAATCCCTGGCTGATGCAATATCATTATTAGTGTTATAAAGTACATCATTACCTAGTTCAGGGACAGTACTATTCTTATAGCTTACGGAACCATGTTCGTCGCTGACGCCACCTCTCATAATTTTTTTGAGGCGGCCAGCCTCGGCGCGGTTTTCCAGCTGAGACCAATAGGCCTCGTCACGTGCCATGTAGGCATCGTGGGCAGCTTGTCTAAAAACTTTTGCCTTTCTGTTCTCTTCTTGCATCTTAGGTAGCTGGGTTGCCAACTCAAATCTTTGACCTGAAAGCTCCATCCTTCTGCCGATACCCCCAACCAATCTCATGGGTCCGCGAGCGTTTCCGGAGAAAAAGGCATTTTTCACTTCTGTCTTTCGTCTGTCTAGTGAGGCTTCCCCTTTCTTCTTTGCCCAGGAGCCAAGCGAGGTAAGTCCGGTGAATTTTGCCCATTCGGAC
Organism: bacterium; assembly: GCA_035389625.1. Taxonomy (GTDB): domain Bacteria; phylum Patescibacteriota; class UBA1384; order XYA2-FULL-43-10; family 1-14-0-10-43-13; genus DAOOSE01. The sequence continues at coordinate 1,344 of DAOOSE010000095.1, read as the reverse complement.
ATTGGTCCGCCGCCCATCTTGAACGGGACAGTTATTGAAGCAAACAAGCAGCCGACAGTTAAAAGCCAAGAGAAGGGGCCAGGTGAAAGGAGTCGCAGAAACTCCGATCCAAGCCATAAAAACATAAAAGCGGGTATAGGTAAATATGTCCACTTAATAAAAGTTGACCACCATTTAGTGAACAGGCTCTTTGTTTGAGGTAAAACCATTGCCATAATACCAAAAGGTGCGACAATGACTAAAAAATAGATCATCCAGACTCGAATAAAAAGTAGTGCGTAAAGAATCAGAACGAGAATGGCTGGTATTAAGATAATAAGAATGCCTATAAATATTGCTCCCATTGCAAAACCGCCGATCAAAAGACCACCGATTATACCAGCGGTGAGTAGGGTAAACCAGTCGTTGACGCCGTTATAAAAAAGTCCGATATTAAACTTGAAAAAGGTTGTAAAGACATTTGCTGAACCAACGATGCCGATTGACAGGATGTAGCTAAAATTTGCTGCTATGACGGCCATGACCAAGGATGGAATGGTTTTCTTGACACCATAGGTGTTGACATTTATCCGAAGCATTTCCGCAAAGCTCACTACCAACAAAACCAGTATTACGAGAGAATTGACTACATTCATAGAAGATCTCCACATGTTTTTGAGCTGGGGGGAGTCTCTAAGCTTCTCTGTTATGTTTACTACAGATCCTTGCTCCATAGCCATGCTTGATTCTGGCTTGATCAGTAGAAAAAGGACAAAAAGAGATGTGCTAAAAAAAAGCCAGCAAACAACAAAAAGTGATTTATGGCTCGAAAAATAATTCTCAATAATTTTTTTTCCTGTCATAAAGCAGCTCCCTTGCAGGCAGGTGATTTTGGTTCAGCCGAGCACTTTGAACAATCCCGTGATTTTACCTCCGGTTTATCGGATTCGAGTCCTTGTGCCAGATAACAGAAGCCGGTCTCAAATAAGGCCAAGCTGAAGCTCTGGATTAGAGTCACCACTTTGCACATTGCCCACTCAAATGGCTTAGCGGTCATGTTGAATGTAGCCTTTTCAATAATATTCATATCTTCAGTAACAGAAGGGTCTATTAGACGACAGGTTTCGCCTGAATCTTCAGAGATTTCGTTTGATCGCTCAACATACCCCGCGTTTTCATCTGCCCAGGCATTGAGTAATGAAATTTCTTTATTTAAAACTTCTTGGGTGAAGCCGGTTGCAGTTGCTTGTTCCGGGGTTAGATTGCCTTTTTGAACAATGCATTGGTGAAACTCTGCATGCTTAGCTGCATAGTAGTATGCCAGCAAGGACTTGTATAATTTCTTGTCAAAGTTGGCGTTAGCAC
>DAOOSE010000094.1:0-4507 GCA_035389625.1 bacterium | reverse complement strand
TTCAAGAGTAATTGCTTCTGGTCCCGACATAACATACTTATAAGAAGGATTGATAGAATGCCGTAGTGACCACAGTATCACTCTCTTGCTCTCCTTCTGTAAAGTCCTGATAGCCTCAAGAAAATCCGCATCACTTGTTGCAATAATATAGGTTGAAATTTCTCGATGCTCTCGAAGCACTTCATGAATTCTCTCTCTTAGGACGTGATCAGATGCATCTGCCTTGCTATCACCAGCCATGTCGGTTTCAAACCTAATATTTTTTCTCAAATCGGCTTGATCGCCCCGAAAAAAGCTATTATCCCAATTAGCAACTGCCCACTTTTGCCTAGGAACGCCGTGACGAGTTGCGGCTTCGTAAAGCCTTTTCGCCAAGTTAGTTGTCTCTAACCTTTCCTTGAGCATAGATTCCTTTTCCGAGGGTAATTTACTAAGATACTTAGACAATCCTATCTTGAGGTTTTCCCAGTCCAACATCAAAGCTAGGGGTAAGTCGTCTCTAATCGTGACAACTGCAGACTTGTCTTGTCGCTCTCGTTTCTCAAGCATGGCAATATGTCGCTCAAGGAATGCGCCTTTTAAGCGCCACCGTATGTCGTCATGCTCTTTTTCACTTGTTATTACCTCTGAGGCTTTCATTTCCTCCAATAAATTACCTATATTTCGTAAACCGGCCCGATGGCAGATTTCTGCAAGCTCTGTTTCATTAAGGCCTTTTCTGCTTTCCTTTTGGTTTTGTATAATGAGGAAAGCGATTTTCCTATGCTCTAAGGTTAATAAGCCGTTGGACTCATTCCACCACATACCACTTACTCTGTCATCCATCGCAGTAGCATCTGCTGCCGCTTCAACATCGCTTGGAAAAACCACACGTCGTCTGTCTTGATTGAGCCGTTCACACGATTTTTCAGAAATAATCTGGATCACCCATGGGTGCCCTTCGGTCATATCCCAAAGTCGTTCTAGGGACTCTGGCAACCAAGTTACTTCATCAGGCTCTACAGGTGTTTCTGCAATTTTCTTTGCAGCTTCTTTATTTACAAATGAAACATTATAGGGCTCCATATTCGCCCACAAAGTATGCTCGTACCTTTGTCTCATTGCTGAATATGGTTCAGATCCAGTACAAACAATGAGCACACCGCTACTCCCTTGCACCTTGCCGCGAAGCCAAGAAAGAAATCCTTCATTCATTGGATCTTTCTTATCAGCAATCCTCTCTACAAGCCTCTGTATTTCGTCAAAACACAGTAGGATATTTCTTTTTTTCGAAAACTTCATTACCTCTATAAGAAAATCATCGAAAACCGCCCATGGAGTATCAATTTCGAATCTCTTCAAAGATGGAATTTTCAATGGAAGATTTGTGTAAAAGGGATTTTCCTTGACCTTATCTATACACTCCCGAATCAATTGCCGCACAAACTTAATTGAGGTCATTTCTTCCCCACCTAATACAGTCTCGACATTTAGTAAAACTGATAATACATCAGTCTTGTTCATGACACCCAAGTGCTGCATTAATGATGATTTGCCAACACGCCTGATTCCATTAACAAAATAAAGCTTCCTCATTTGCCCGTTTGCAAATGCAGCCATCAGATCCTTGAGTTCCTGACTTCGACCATGAAATAAATCGACTCTATCAACATCCACAGGTCTCGAGGTTAGATATCTCTCAGTGACAGGAATAGTTCGTTCTAATTTCTTAATTGGCACTTTACAGCTATTCTGAATACTGCGACTGATACCACGTATCTGGTAAACAACGTATACTCTTATTTCAACATTATCTTCAATGCCGTGTTTAATTTCTACGGGACATTCTGCCAAACACTTTGCGAGTGCTTGAAGGTTGGGAATAAAAACTTCCTCGCATGAAAAGTTGACAAAACTGGATGGCGATGTAAAGGCCACTTTGATTTGCTCGACAGTTTCTGAGGATGGATTAGTGATCCTGGCACATATCCGAGTTGAAAATGACTCACCAACGTCTGGCTTTCCAAAAAACACCTTAAGATCGAAGGGAGGTGTAATATGAAGATCGGGAATAGATTTGATACGCACAGATATATTTTGGGCGACTCGCTCACAGGCTTCGATCAATCCGATTAGTTCAAAGGGGCACGAACCCTGCTTTGCTTTAAGAATCTCAACGTTGCTTCTAATCGATGATGCAATAGTTTTCCCTTTTTCTTCGTCAACACCTTTGCGGAAAATGATTGAAAATTGAATTATTGCCCGAATAGCCGATACTACATCTTGAGACAAATCAGGATGCTTGAACTGAACAGCTGCGATTAAATCCTCAGCATTGTCAGCATGAACCGATAGTGTTTCTACATTTATCACAGGCTTAAAACTACCTGCTGTTCTTTGGAGTATTTTTTCAGCATCCTCATTAGAATGTATTTTATTCTCCTTTTCCTGTTCACCACCTTGATTCTCTTGATCGGCGCGTTGCTCTTCTTCTCCAACAACATTAATTTCTGTTCCTTGTGAAGGACCGCCCGTTCTTTTTTGAATGGGCGTTTTCTGAAGTCTTTTCTCCCAAAATTGAGTATCTTCACTTTTAAAATTCGTCTTCTTCCAATGAGTACGAAGGATTTTTAATCCATCTTCTTCATAACCATTCTTTTCTGCCCATGATAACAAGACTCGTAACAACTTGCCCTTTTGTTCTGGCCGAATGTTGCGATTCATTACTGTGCAATACCACAGACGTTCTCGACAACGCCAAGCAGAATCTAGGTCTTTCGCTATTTCATTTAGTCGAGCAGCACATTCCCAGTTTTTGAAAAAGATTTTTTCACGTCCAACTGAAAGCCTTTGTCTAAACCATTCGATTCCTGCATCAAGGAGTGAGTTCTGAACAAATTCTTGAGTTAACCGATCTAATTCAGACTCAACAAGTTTTTCAGCCGGATCAGGGAATACATGATCAACACTCCGTAAGACTCGACCAATTCTCAAAAAATGATTATGGAGTATCTCTTGATCATTCGAAGAAGGATTCCGAATATCATATAGTGCAGCAAGAAGGTGTGCTTCATGATGTGAAGATTTTAGAAGAATTGAAGACAAAACGTCTTTCCGATCCTGTTCAAAAGCCCATAGCAAACAGAGTTCAAAAGAATCTGGAGTGTGAAAATCCAAATCCAAAACTGGTAGCAAAACATCTAAGCATTCTTTAGCTCGTTTAGGAAGTTTTCTCAATGCGCATGCTAGATTCCATCTGGCTGTCCAGCCATATTCAAGCCGAAAATATTCTGAGGATATTGCATCTTGAAGCAATTCTATGATTTCGTGTATATCAGTCGTTTGCCCAAAGAGCGTCAAAGCATACGCATACCACTCTTTTGCGACTGTATGGCCTGGACGATGAAAGTGGATATCTCTGAACTTGTCCAGAGCTGTTTTGTTCTGTTCCTGAAGTAAACGACGGGCTTGGTCAAAAAATCTGTCGACTTCCGATTTATTCCTAATTTCAGACATTGGCTCTAAGTATTCTGGTTTCGCATTTAAGCGCAAACGAAGATTTGACTCTAAACTCTCTTCACAGGAGGATAAAGCAGATTCAAGTTTCTCGCTATCACCCTCTTCAACAGCAGTCTGAATTCTTCCCAAAATATCTTCGGTCAGCAATTCAGATAATTTATCAGGTCTCTTATACTTTTTCTGTGCCATTCTTGCTGCTGTTGGCGCGACATGTTCGCCAATCTCAATCCATGTATCCAATATCTTTTCCAGCCGCGCAGGCACTTCAAGCCGAAGAACCGCCTCGATATTATTCTGAATGAAAAGGTTATGAAAAGTGTGATCGTTTTCCCTACTCGACCTAATTTGCTCTAGTTTGTTCAAAATCATTTCATTGATAATTAGATTGAATTGTGGTGTTGTTGATCCCCATGCGGTTTTCACAAACTCATCAATATTTTCAATCAATATCCCCGCATCAGAAGCCTGTGCTGTAATCTCTTCCATTCCATCATCGATGATAAGGTTTACTGCATACTGTACGGCTTGCTGCATTGCTTTGTCTGGCTGAGACAAGCGATTTAGAGCTCTAAATATTTCGTGAGCAACTTGGAGCAAACAAAGATTTTGATCTAGCGTCTCATCCACATCGACTGTTCGAGCAATATAACATGCCGAATGAGCAACAGTAATTAATTCCCTGTTTCTTTTTAAATTTTTAATTTCATCAATGATTAATGGAGTTGACCTAAAAGATTGGATTGCGTAAATATTTTTATCTTTATGTTCTTCTGGCAATCTATCAATTTGGGATTCAACTTTGTCCACAACATTTTGTAATTCTTCAATCAGTTTACCAAAAGACCATGGATACCACATCAGCCTCTTCATAGTTCCACCTCCGATTAAGATTGGGATAAACCCAGAAAATAGCATTAATATTTTTTTCAAAAATTTAATTTAAGTTCAGCAATAGGAGGTGCTCCCCATTGTTAGGACAGAAAATGGGGTGAATTAAGGTGATGAATAA
>DAOOSE010000093.1:0-4541 GCA_035389625.1 bacterium | reverse complement strand
CACCGACAGCACGAATCAATCGATCCTTCAGATCCTTTTTTCCATGATAAGGATCTATCAAAACCCAAAGCCCAGACCCCAAAGCCAAAAGGGAGTGAAATCGAAAATCTAAAAAATCTTGGTTTTGAAGATTTGATTTTGGGCTTTCTTTTTGCTTTGGAACCTTGGTTTTTGTCATTAACTCAATGGCCATTGAGTTTATGGTAAAGTCCCTTCTCGCTAGATCTTCTTCAATAGAAACTTCTTCAAGCTTGACTTCTGCGTCTTTGCGCCTAGCCCCAGGCACATACTGCTCTTTGCGAGTGACGGCAATATCAAATATTAAATTTTCGTGGTTTTTAGTGTTCTCTTTTTCGTGGATTTTTCGCGTATTGAACTTAAACACTCCGAAATTCCGCCCTTCAACATCAACAACTTTGCCCTCTTTTTCCAAAAACATAAAGAGTTCATCGACGCCTACCCCCTCGACAACCAAATCAAAATCAGTGCTTTCAATCCCGAGGAGTAGATCCCGCACAGCGCCACCGACAACAAAAATCCGGCCGGCTGGAAAAAATTCACAGAAGTGTCGGATAAAAGTCGTCCGGGCAATTTTTTCTATAGAATTCATAATCCAACTATACCACAGTGGGACTATTTTGAATTAGAATTATTCAGGATCTCATTTAACAGATCTTTTGCTCTTACTTCCCTCCGCTTGGCTTCTGCTTCCTCTGTGGCAATTGTAATTACAAATGCTGAACCCTCAGCAACAGCCTTCGGTAATAATCGCTTGGGAATCCTAGTTTCAATATCGCGATCTCCCCGTAAGACCGCAATATTATCTTCAAACCGCAGGAGTGTAAATATATGGGATACAACCCCCTTTTCAACTTCTTTAGACATAATTTGATTAAAATCGAATATCGAAATTCGAAATCCTAAAAATTCAGAGGGAACTCTTGCGCATAATAGCGCTCATAATTAGCATCAACTCCACAGACTCATCCAAAAGTTTTTTACAGTTTTCCCTGCTCGCTCCGTCAGTCTCAACTAATTTGAGCCAAAGAGATGACTCTTTAGACTCTTTGCGACAGATCTTAATCCTCATCAAAAAATCTTTTTTGCTCAGCCCTTCGTTGGCTTCAATATAGTTTGCAGCAACAGATCCCGAGGATCTAATCAACTGTTTTGAATCCTCGATGTTGCCTAGTGTTTTTGGAAGCAATTTCACAAACGATCGAACATCTTTCGCAAATTTCAGTGTTCTATCTTCAAGATCATACAACTTGCGTTGTAGATTCTCGCTTGCCATATTAGGCCTTGCTTCGAATTTCGGATTTCTGATTTCGTGCTTTTCCGAGCATCATCCAGGCAGCAACTAGAATGATCAGAATCGCTACAGTCACGATTTTGGTTGTTGAGGACAAAGTATTGGCAATCACAAGCGGGGCAATCAGAAGGGCGATGATATTCACAACCTTAATAATCGGATTGATGGCTGGTCCGGCAGTGTCCTTGTAAGGGTCACCCACAGTATCACCAGTCACAGCCGCCTGATGAGCGATCGAGCCTTTGCCACCAAGATTGCCCTCTTCAATGTATTTCTTTGAGTTATCCCAGGCGCCACCACCAGATGTCATTGAAATGGCGATAAACAAGCCGGTAATAATTGTTCCAATCAAGAATCCGCCAAGTGCAACCGGTCCAAGCAAGAAACCAACGAGGAGAGGAGCAGCCACAGTGATCACAGCCGGCAAGACCATCTCGCGGATTGCCGCTTTGGTCACAATGTCGACAGCTTTTTTGTAATCAGGCTTGGCCTTGCCTTCCATAATTCCTTTGATCTCTTTGAACTGGCGACGTACTTCGACTACGACCGCACCAGCAGCCTTCCCGACTGCTTCCATAGCAAGAGAAGCAAAGTAATAAGGAAGCAGACCCCCGATAATCAAACCTACAAGAACGTATGGGTCTTTCAGGTCAAAGGCAAGCGCCTGACCACCATTAGCAACCTTCTCGGTGTAATCAGTGAAAAGCACCATGGCGGCCAATCCGGCAGAGCCGATAGCATAACCCTTGGTAACAGCTTTTGTAGTGTTTCCGACAGCATCGAGTGCGTCTGTGTGAACACGAACATCGCTAGGCAACTCAGCCATCTCAGCGATTCCGCCAGCGTTGTCTACCACCGGCCCGAAAGCATCAATTGCAACAATAATTCCAGTCATTGAAAGCATACTCATAGCAGCAATGGCCACACCATAAAGTCCTGCAAGAGAGTAAGCGCCAAGAATTCCAGCCGCAATTACGATAGCGGGAGCAGCTGTTGAGCGCATGGAAACGGCAAGTCCGGCAATCACATTAGTACCATGCCCTGTAGCTGAAGCCTGTGCGATTGATTTGACCGGTGAGAAACTCTTTGAGGTGAAGTACTCGGTGATCACTACCATGAGCGCCGTCACGGCCAAGCCGATCAGTGCCGTGTAGTAGACATTGTTTACACTGTACATTCCATTATCTTTCATAAGCCATGCTGTGATGAAGTAAAATGCAACGGCAGCAAGCACACCGGCCACGATCAAGCCGCGATAGAGTGTTCCCATAATATTCTTGGAATTCTTAGGCAAGCGAACAAACCAGCTTCCGATAATTGAGGTTACGATCGAGGCAGCGCCCAATACCAACGGGTAAAGGAGAGCGTTTTCAAAATTCTTGAAAAAGAGATGGCCAAGCAACATAGCGGCAATAGCGGTAACAGAATAAGTCTCGAAGAGGTCAGCGGCCATTCCAGCACAGTCCCCAACATTATCTCCAACGTTGTCAGCAATCACGGCAGGGTTCCTTGGATCATCCTCGGGGATACCGGCTTCAACCTTACCGACAAGATCAGCTCCGACATCGGCAGCCTTGGTAAAAATACCGCCGCCAAGACGAGCAAAGATTGAGATAAGAGAACCGCCGAAGCCCAGACCAATAAGAGCGTCAACGTCCTTAAAAATGGCGTAAAAACCGGCGACTGCAAGCAAACCTAGTCCTACTACAAGTAAACCTGTGACAGTTCCTGATTTGAAAGCGACACTCATGCCGGCAGGCAAGCCCTTGCGTGAAGCCTCAGCCGTACGGACGTTGGCCCGCACTGAGACATTCATGCCGATATACCCGGCTAACGCCGAAAAACCGGCGCCCACCAGGAAGCCGAGGGCGACCTTCCAGGAGAGAGCGTAAAGAAGAACTACAAACAAAACAGCTGCCACAATGGCAACGGTCGAGTACTGGCGATTAAGAAAAGCTTTTGCCCCATCCTGAATTGCCTTGGCAATGTCAACCATCTTCTTGTTGCCCTGCTCCTGCTTGTTCACATTTAATACTAGAAACAGGCCGTAAATGATCGAAATAGCCGCTGCTGCAAGAGCAATGACCATGGAAGCTGTGTACATGAGAATCCTTTCCTTATTTTTGCTAATAGCTGATAGCTAATTGCTAATAGCGAGGACAAAATCCATTAGCTATAAGCCATTAGCCATTTGCTTTCTTTTTACCATATCAAGCGATTAACCGCAATATAATAGCTCTCAAAGCAAAGAATCTCTATTGACATTTACGTAGTATTGTAGTATAATAATATGTTTTCGGGTCCTTAACTGGTGATTGGGGCCCGGGAACCATAGATAGGTGCGTCCGGGAGGAGCGCACCGCCCCCTTTCCGAGTTGTGGGTAAAAAGCAAACAACTCGGTCTACATATTCCTGGGAGTCCTGGCCTCGCGCCTCGACTCCCAGAACTTTCAAATGGCAAAAGAATAGATTAATGCTCAATCATTTTGAGATTTGAGATTTGCATTTTGATTTATCTATTGCTTTGCCCTTTGGATCAACTAGAGGGATGGTTCCACTCAGCGCACCTGTATGATTACGTCACACAGAACAGCGGGAGAGAACCATTGGAGAAGTTTGTTGGACTGCACGGGTTTCTGGCGCCTCGTCCACGAGAGCGCTAGGAGGTTTGAAAAGCTGCCTCTGGCAGCTCTCGAACACCTCGCTACTGGAGGCTCTAGGCCGGGTAGTGAAACGTCGTAGCAGTCGGGCCTCAAGAATTAACTTGGGGGCCAGCTCGATTTCAAAAAGGTTTAAACTAATGCATAATTGCGGAATAATTGCTCGATCGTACATTTGTTCCGCAATTCATAGCTAAATATCACACAAACCGATGGTTTTATTTCAATGCAACACGCCAAATCGGCATGTCCATTGGGACAAAACCCAAGCATCTTTTCACGCCAGCCTTCTCCATGTCTCGAACTAAAACGAACATGGACAGCTGGCACACTCGCCGATCTGCCAAATCGGCAGAGGGCAAGGGAAGGAGGTGAAAAGATGAAAACAGCGATCGTGTTGGTCGTTGTCTGGCTGGCGACCATCCTGGTTGTCATGGGCGGTTTCACCGTCCTCAACCAGGTGGTGGTCTTCGCCATGGAGTGGGCTACGGCCTTCTCCATCGCGTTGGCCGTCGCCGGCCTGGCGGTGTGCTTCATCGCTGGCTGCACTTGGGCAGCCGAGGTGAAGC
>DAOOSE010000092.1:0-4604 GCA_035389625.1 bacterium | reverse complement strand
TGGTTGCTTCTACTATTATCGTGATCTTGCTGGTGGCTCTTACTACTACCGGTCGGAACACCCTGGCCGGATTTTCTTATAGTAATGAACGGGCGCAAGCAACATACTTGGCACAAGAAGGTCTTGAGGTAGTGCGGCAAATCAGAGATACCAATTGGATAGATAGTGACCCTGCCACTTCATGGGATAGTTTGATGTCTGAAAGCGCTACTGCCACTAAAAAATATTGTATTGACTTTAGTTCCAATTTCACCCTTAATCTCGTGACAGATACAATTGACTGTTCCTCGTATGAAGACTTGGCCTCGCTGGGAAACTTTAAGCGGTCTGTAAAAATTTCGAAGGTTACAGACTTAATCAAGAACAAGCTGGGTGCGCCAAACCTGTCTAACTATGCCCGTAAAGTTGAAGTTACGGTAAGCTGGAAAACAAGTGGTGGTGCCGACAGGGAAGTGAAAACGAGCGAAATATTGACAAATTGGCGGGACAATTAACGACAGACCCACGGAGCCCACGCTTTAGCGTGATTTCAACAAGCCGAAACTTGCACTCCAAGGAAACCGGAGATCAGGCTTCAGCCTGTTGCAGCTACACGAAAATTAAGAATAAATATTATATGCTAAACATAACCAAAAAAGCTAAAGGTTTCACACTACTGGAGATACTTATTGCTCTCTTTATTTTCTCCGGTGTCTTGGTTTTGACGACTGGAATAGTGGGGCAGAGTAGTGGCTACCAATCCAAAATTGGAGCAATTCGTGCCGCAAATCAAGAGTTGCAAAAGGTAGCTGACATGATCACCAACGACATCCGGCTTGCAAATACAGAAGGAAAGATCGGCAGCACCACTTACACTAGTGGTATCGCAATGTTTTATTGCGGGAGCACTAATTGTACTACATCGTACTTGGGAACCGGGTTTGCCTTAGACCCGGCACAGTCTGGCGCCAAAAAAGCCAATACTCTTGTGGTTTTCAATAAAAAAGAAGATGCGATCAAGGCAACTGTCTATCAAGCAAAGGATAACAAGGTTTATTATGAGAACAATATTTCCACTCTGGACGCGAGTTATCTTAGAGATTTTTTGTCCAAAAACCCAGTTAAGATTGCCGGCGCTGAAACAAGCAGTAATATCGATACAGAAAATGATGTTACGCTCAATTTTGCCGGCATAGCACCGACTACGGCGCAAACTCAGCAAGCTTATGTTTCGTTTTGGATTAATGCTAAGACACGGGGGCACGACACCTTGCCACCAAATTCTCGAACCAATCAAACGATCAGATCTTTGGTGGCTGCGCGTAATTTCAAATAGCAAACTAAAGTTTGCGCTCCGAGGAAACCCCTTGGTTTGTTTTGTTTTTTTGGTATGATCTAAAAAGACTATCAGTAGATTCCCGATCCTATTCGGGAATGACAAAGGAAAAGAATGAAAAAAGTTTTTTCTGGAATTCAGCCTAGTGGCTTGTTGCACTTGGGAAATTATTTAGGAGCAATCAAGCAATGGGTGGAGATGCAGGACGAATTGGATCCTGAATCAAGTTCAGGACGCACAGAGTGCGTTTTCTGTGTGGTGGATCTTCATGCTATTACCGTTGCTCAAAGTCCGGCAGAGTTGAAAAAGAATATTCTATCCATAGCGGCAACGTATTTAGCTGCCGGCATTGATCCAAAGAAGTCACGTATTTTCGTCCAGTCTGAGCGCCCGGAACACACAGAGCTTGGGTGGATTTTGAACTGTATTACATCGATGGGGGAGCTTTCACGAATGACCCAGTTCAAAGACAAGTCAGCAAAGTTTTCTGACCAAAGCATTCCTGTCGGACTCTTTGATTATCCGGTGCTAATGGCTTCTGATATTCTGCTTTATCAAACGACCCATGTTCCCGTTGGGGAGGACCAGAAACAACATGTGGAACTGACTCGTGATTTGGCGATCAGATTTAATTCCAGGTATGGCGAGACATTTGTCGTGCCGGAGCCGATTATCAAGGCAGAAAGTGCGCGGATAATGGGGCTCGATGACCCCGGGAAGAAGATGAGCAAATCCGCAGCCTCGTCCAATAATTACATTGCCTTAACGGATGACCCAGACACTATAAGACAGAAGTTTAAGCGTGCCGTAACTGATTCTGGCGCTGAAATTAAGTCCGGGCCGGATAAACCGGCGATGACCAATTTGCTCAATATTTTTAGTGAAGTTTCCGGGAGCCCCGTCGAACGGATTGAGGCAGACTTTGCCGGAAAAGGGTACGGTCAGTTCAAGGAGATTTTGGCTGAGGCAGTAGTAGAGTATCTTAAGCCCATTCAGGAGCGATACTATAAATATATTGCGGATACTGAGGAACTTAAGAAAATTTTGGCTGAAGGGTCGGAAGCAGTAGCCCCAATAGCACAAAAAACACTTCTCGACGTAAAAAACAAAGTAGGATTGGGCGTATAATTTTCAATTATTAATTTTGCAATTTTCATTCAAGATTAAATGATTAATCAAGAAAACGAGAAAATATTCGACCTGGAAGAAAGAACTGCTAAGTTTGGCGAAGAAATTCTTAAATTTTGTAAAACGATCAAAGTAACCATTATTACTGAACCGATAATCAAACAATTTGTCAGGTCAGGAACTAGTATTGGCGCAAACTACATGGAAGCGAATGGTGCATGCTCTAAGAATGATTTCAGAAACAAAATATTTATTTGTAAAAAAGAAGCACGAGAGACAAAACATTGGCTTAGAATGCTGCTGGTTCTGTTGCCGGAGAGATCAGATGAACTGCGAAAACTCTGGCAAGAAGCACACGAGTTATCCTTAATCTTTCATAAGATTGCCAGCTCTTCAAAAAAATGATTTGTTTTGACCTTCATTATTATTTTTTGAAAATTGATTGTAAAATTGAAAATTATAAAATTGGAAATTAATTATGAGTAAGCTGTATATTAATACCGACGGTGGTTCGCGTGGTAATCCCGGTCCGGCCGCGATCGGAATAGTTTTTTGCGATGAATCCGAGAAGGTCCTGTATTCACACAAAGAGTTTATTGGTGAGGGCAAGACGAACAACGAAGCTGAGTACACTGCGCTGATTCGGGCGTTTGAGATCTTGCCCAAAAGTAAGTGGTTTAGTGACCATGACGGAAATGGCGGGGAGGTAATTTGTAGACTGGATAGTCAGCTTGTTGTCGAGCAGGTTAACGGTAATTACAAGATCAAGCAGGAGCACCTAAAGATTTTGCTTGAACGTATTAAGACTCTTTACCAAACCTATCATTTGAAAATATCTTTCATACACATTCCAAGGGAAGATAATAAACTTGCCGACAAGCTTGTAAACGAAGCACTCGATGAAACTTTACAAATGAAGAATAAGAACGATGGGTAGAGTTGGATTTCTGGTGGTGACACTCTTTTTGCTTGTAGGAATTACAGGCTTGTTTTTCAGCGTTTACGCTGTTAGGCAATCAGTGTTACCAGAAAAAACGTCTGATGAGGGAACGATTAAAGACATCAAACCAGATGCCATGCCTAATGACAATAATAGTAGCGAACAAGACCCTGAGATTTATGTGGCCCCGGAATCAGATAATGCTATCTCCTTCGCCATAGGTGGCGATGTGATGCTCGATCGAGGTGTCGACACACTTTACAGGGGAGACAAACTTATTACAGTAGCAGAGAATCTGGGACAATCGATTTTTGGTGATAAGGATGTTGCGATCTTGAATTGCGAGGGGCCGATCAGCCTGGAACCAATTGTTGCTGATAATACCGCGAATAATCTGAATTTTAATTTTCCTCCCAAAAGCATCGATCTGTTTAAATGGCTCGGTATTGACGGTGTCAGTCTTGCGAACAATCATTCTTACAATCAGGGCAAGGAAGGATTTAGAAATACGGTTTCATCGCTGGAAGCAGTAGGTATTAAGCCAATTGGCAAAGAATCAGGTTTTGATGAGTCGTCGATTGGTCGTTTTCAAAGGGGTAATGCAACAATCGCAATATTTGCAATCAATATTTTAGAGACAGCGGACGATATTTCCAAGCTGATAGCGGATGAGAAGTTAGGGGGGTCGTACATCCTGATATTTCCTCACTGGGGAATTGAGTATTCCGAAACTCACTCTGAAGCGCAAGAAAAACTTGCTAAGCGCTGGATTGATGCAGGCGCTGATCTTGTGGTCGGCTCTCATCCTCATGTCACACAAGATGTGATGGTTTATAGGGGGCGTCCAATCATTTTTTCTTTAGGAAATTTGATATTTGACCAAACATTTTCGGAACAAACGCAGAGGGGACTTATTATTACGGGCTTGTTTACAAAGGGAAGTGTGAAGCTTACACTAATACCTACGGTCAGCAAGAGGATGAAGCCAGAAAAACTTGTTGGCGACGAAAGAGGGAAGATTATCCAACGGTTTGATGCGGCTTTTCAGTCCCAAGGCCAAGATGGGAGCTACACCTTTAACTGGAGCGACAAATGAAGGTTACTGTTGATGTAAAAGCCGGATCTAAAAATGAAAAAGTCCAACAGATTGATGACTTTCATCTGAATGTTTGGGTCAAGAAAAGACCGATAGAAGGAGAGGCAAATATGGCGGTGATAAAT
>DAOOSE010000091.1:0-4689 GCA_035389625.1 bacterium | reverse complement strand
ATGGTATGATATTGCATATCTTTGGCTGTTTTTATGGCGATATCCATCGTGGCAAGCAGAGATAGTAAAACAATTTATTGTTTCCGAAGAAGCAAAAATTATGTTCAGGATGAATATCATTCGTCATATTGCTAATCGTTTATCCTGGTTCAAAAATGATCCCAGTCACGCCTGGATTGAATTTCTGAGCGACGTAGAAAGTGTTGCCAAGTGATTTCATATCTAAAGGGAAAATCTGTTTTGTTTAAGTGGGGGTTGCTTATTTTGGATGTGGGTGGTGTCGGCTATCGTATCAATGTTCCTCCCCAAATACACTTGCCAAACAATATTGTCCAGACTCAAGCGATAATCGAACTTTTCATACATCATCATATTCGCGAGGATGCACAAGATTTGTATGGTTTTTTGACCTTTGAGGAATTGGAGCTTTTTGAAAAACTTATTTCTGTAAACGGGGTTGGACCTAAAGCAGGCCTAAGTATAATGTCGGCTGGCAAGAGCGAGGATATTATTCGTGCAATTCAAAGTGACAACACTGCTTTTTTTACAGCGATATCAGGCATAGGAAAGAAGGTGGCAGCAAAAATAATATTGGACTTGAAGTCAAAGTTGAGTGGTATTGGAGGTGATGATTTCTTTGGCGCCATAATCGATTCCGACGAAACATTGGAGGCTTTGCTTTCTTTGGGATACAAAGGATCAGAGGTGCAGGGCGTATTGGCCAAACTCCCGGCCGAACTTAAGACGACGGAAGAAAAAGTGCGATGGTGTCTTAAGAACCTCTAAAACAAAGCCCAAAACCAAGACTTCAAAGCAAAAAGTTGAAAATTCATGAGTTAGTTAAGCCTGTTTTATATTCTTGATTTCTTTTTGCTTTGGGATTTGGTGTCTTGGCTTTAGTGGTGTAGTCTGTGATAGTCAGAATCGATTTCTGCTATGGTATGTATAGTATAACAGAAGGAGTAAATGCCTGTTCTTGACCCTGAATATTGCGAAGAAGACTCAAAAATCGAAATCTCTTTGCGTCCAAAAACGCTTGATGAATATATTGGCCAAGGCCACATAAAAGAGAATCTGCTCATTGTGATAGAGGCAGCGAAGAAAAGATCGGAGCCAATCGAGCATCTCCTTTTCTATGGTCCTCCCGGACTTGGTAAAACGACGCTTGCAAACATTATCGCTACGGAGATGGGGGTGGCAATTCGAGTTACCTCGGGTCCGGCAGTTCAACGCTCCGGCGATCTTGTGGCCATACTTACAAATTTAGCAGAGGGAGACGTTCTTTTTATCGACGAGATCCACCGGCTGAATCGGGTGGTTGAGGAGGTACTTTACGGTGCAATGGAAGATTACGCTGTTGATTTAATACTTGGGAAGGGGCCTTCAGCTAAAACAATGCGGATTAATTTGCCCAAATTTACCTTAATCGGAGCTACCACTAAGATCGGATCTCTCTCCTCCCCATTGCGGGATAGGTTTGGGGTCGTTAATCGATTGGACTTTTATTCGGAAACAGAGCTGAGTCAAATCGTTCAAAGAGCGGCTAAAATTTTGACAATAGATATTGATAATAATGCAATGGCAGAAATTGCCAAACGATCACGGCGAACGCCTAGATTGGCCAATCGGATTTTAAAACGGGTGAGAGATTTTGCGGAAGTAAAACATGATGGAATTATTACTCATAAAATTGCTCAAAGTGCCATTTCTCAACTTCAAATTGATCAGATCGGCCTTGATCGAAGCGATAGAGAGTATCTGAAATGCATCGTTGAAAAATTTGGTGGCGGGCCGGTTGGCCTTGAAACCATCGCTGCTGCAATATCGGAAGATAGTGATACAATAGAAGATGTAATCGAGCCCTACCTGATTCAATTGGGATTTATCAACCGGACAAGCCGTGGTCGTGTTGCAACACCACTGGCTTATGCTCATCTCAACATAACAGCACCTGCTTCAGTCAACACTCTTTTTTAGGAGCGCCTGATGAATCGGAAGAAAATTTTAGTACAAACTTGCTGTGCCGCTTGCTCGAGCTATGTTTTTGGGCAACTGCAAAAAAATGGGCTTGATCCTGTTGCCCACTTTTATTCTCCACACCTGAAGGATGAAGAGGAGTACAACCTCCGACTCAATGATTTGCAAAAACTTTGTGCAAATGAGCAGATAGAACTTATAATTAAACCATTCGACCCTGATAAATTTTCTGAAACTTTATCTCCTTACAAAGACAGAAGTTCGATTAAACATATTTCTGATAAAGATCGGTATAAACGCAAGAGATGTGAACTATGCAATCGTTTGTCACTGGAAAGCACCGTCGCGCTCACTCGGAAGAAGCGTTTGAAATATTTTACGACGACGGATCTTTGTTCTCCATACAAGGATCATGGCTTGATTGTTGAATTAGCAAACCTTTATGCATTAGAATATAATGTAGTGTTTTACTATCAGGATTTTCGTAAAGGGTATTGGAACGGGCGCAATTACGCTCGGACAAGAGGAATCTATGCCTCTTCATACTGTGGCTGTCTTGAATCATTATCAGAGGGAAGGCTGGAATAAATGGGTGTGGTGATACTTATCTATATCGTGTTCATACTTGCATTTCTGGTGTATAGTGCCGCTGGCATATATCATCTCTGGCGATTTGGATATTCAGGGGATCTGACAAGGTTTGTGATTGTTTTTTATGCGCTAGTCTCTTTTGCGGTGATTGGAGCTTCGTTCGCTTTTATTATTCCGACATTAAGCAGGATATCATGATCGACACCACCTCTAAGAAACTATTTCCAAGTCAGACACAGGGGGAACGTGTATTTCTTTTGCTCCGGAAGCACTGGTTTAATTATATTGTATTTGCTTTCCTTGACTTACTCGCACTCATTCCCACTATAGGTGTGGTTTATTATTGGACGCAGAATTATAATACAATCTTACCCGAAACCGAGATTGGATTAGTGATAGGTTTGGCTGTTTTTTGGTTAATTATTTTGGGAATTCAGCTTTACGGATTTGTTGACTATTATCTCGATGTGGATATTGTTACTGACCAGAGGATTGTTGATATTACCCAAAATGGCCTCTTCCGTCGCAATATTTCGGAGCTTCACCTTCATCAGGTTCAGGATGTTAGTGCGCATGTGGATGGGGTTTTTCAGACGCTATTACACTTCGGTGACGTGCTGATTCAGACAGCAGGCGAGCGCGAAAATTTTGTTTTTAGGGCTATTCCACACCCTTATAGGATAGCCAAGCAAATCCTTGATCTTCATCAGCAACATATTGAACGTAAACGTCGGGCAGAGAAAGGTGGGGCTGGCGCTGGCGGTGAGTCGGAGAAGAACCAGTTCGAACACGATCGTCTGGAGGCCCCAATCGATACTCGCCACCGTAATAACGAATCGGACGATCCTACGCCGTTTTCTTCATCATCAGGGGGTGGCAATGTCAGTGAACGGAGAGAGAAGAAATCTTTTGGTAGCGGTCTGGATTTACGTAGTCCCGACTCTTTGCAAGGTTCCGAGAATGATAATGGTGGTGGAGAGAGCGATAATCTTCGATGAAGGTTTCTGACTTTGATTTTGATCTCCCAAGAGGCTTGATTGCCCAAGAACCGGCATTGAAGCGAGACAGTTCGCGTCTTTTGGTGTTATCTCGAGATAGTGGCATTATACAGCATAAAGTCTTTTCCGAACTTCCGACTTTGCTACACTCAGGGGATCTCCTGGTTATGAATAATTCAAAGGTTTTCCCGGCTCGTCTAATGGGTGAGCGAATTTCAACCGGAGGGAAGGCTGAGATTTTTTTATCTGAACAAAAGGCTGACGATACATTTGAAGTTTTGGGTCGCAATCTCATTGCGGGTGAGAAAATTAAATTTTTCGATTCAAAGTTAATTGCAAAAATTCAAGCCAGGGAAGGCAAAACCGCTTCGATAAAGTTTAATATTGCTGGAGAAGCTTTGTGGGAGGAGATAGAGCGTATTGGCCAGATGCCTTTACCTCCATACATCAATAGCAAAGAAAAGGAGAATTATCACAGAGAACGCTACCAGACGGTCTATGCTAAGGATCGTGGCAGTATTGCGGCCCCAACAGCAGGATTACACTTTACTTCCGATTTATTGGAAAAACTCCAGAAAAAGGGTGTTGGGATAACAGAAATAACTCTTCATGTCGGCTTGGGGACATTTGCTCCGGTTGAGGTAGAAGAGATCACAGAGCACAAAATGCACTCAGAGAGTTTTTCGATCAGCAAGGAAACAATCGATGCAATTATTACGGCCAAAAAGGAAAATCGCCGTGTCATCGCTGTCGGCACAACGACGACCCGAGTTCTTGAGCACATATTCAGAAACCTCGAACTTCTAACTTCGAACCCCGAACCCCGAGATATTACAGGCTCTACCGATATATTTATTTATCCCGGCTATAAATTTGAAATTATTGATGGGCTAATTACTAATTTTCACCTACCCAAATCGACCCTTCTCATGCTTGTTTCAGCATTTGCCGGCCGTGATAATATCAAAGCAGCATACAAAGTGGCAATTGAGAACAAATACCGATTTTTCTCCTATGGTGACGCGATGCTAATTATTTAGTCTGTGGTAATGTTATTTTTAAGTATTCTTCTAGCCAAAATGCTCAAATGTTGTGTTTGGGAATGAGTCACCTATTCTTTCTT
>DAOOSE010000090.1:0-4887 GCA_035389625.1 bacterium | reverse complement strand
CAACTCTCCGGAAAATCGATTTTGTTGAATCCCGGGTGTAATATCTGTAGTATTGTTTGTCGTACCTTTTATGTAAGGAGCCTTTATCTGCCCACGGTTATTGCCAAAACGCTGCTTTCCTTCCAGTCGGATCGACCTACGGTTGTTAATCAAAAATATATTTCCCAGGGTGACAAAATTCTCACCAACTGTTTGATAGCCAATTAAGTACTCCGACTGACCTTTTTTATCTTTCCAACCCATCTGTAACAACCCAGCCATATTGCTGCCGTTGCCTTCCTCATTATTATATAGTCCTGACAACAATTCTTTTGTAGAGGATGATCCAGTGAAATCTGCTCTTGACGCACTACCGGTTAATTGGATAAAAAGATTTTCAGAAACCATATAACGCGAGTCTATTGAAAGCACAACATTCCGTTTGGGAAAACTCAAATATGTAGAATCACTTGATGCAGACATGCTCATGGCATTAAAGATGAGATGGAAGTGAGACTTTTCTGGTATGCCAATGCCTCCTCTCGCCTGAAACACCATTCTACCCTCTCCTAATAATCGCAAATTCCGCACGTAATCTGGGAATTGTTGTTGTTGTTTTCCTTCTTTACCGTATCCAACAGAGGCATAATATCCCCTTCGGCTTAGTTCCATATTAAATCCGTATAGCGGAATACTCGCAATATCGAAAGAACTGCCACGCATTCGGAAAGACCCAATACTGAACTTTCTTAACCCTATTAATAAGGTGTTTAATTTACTTCCCTTCTCTTGTCCATCCAGTAGGCCTTCAAAAGACCCATTTTCTATTTTTTCCTCTGCTAATCTTTGGTATTCTGATATGTTTTCTCGCCATTTCTGCAAGGCTTGTTGTACTTCCTTCCATTTTTGTAGGCTTATATTGTAAAGAGAGTCAACTCGCCGCTCCGTCTTATTCATATCTGCCTGAAGTTTTTGCAGGCTATCAATAAGCATAGAATCCTTTAATATGGGTTCTTGGACTTTTTTAAAGCCCACCCTTTGTAGTGTATCGTTTGTTGTAGGTACTTTAATACTATGTCTCAAGCTTACCTGTAAGGAATCAATGGTGTGTATTAAAGTATTCTTTTTCAGCCGATATGCTTCATTCAGTAAAATCTGTCGATATGAATCTGTTGTTAAATATTCGTTTATTAACTGTTGCTTTTCATTGGAGAGATTGATAAAAGACTGCTTCAATGCCACTTTTTTCGTTTTTTCTCTGTATTTATCGAGGAGCGCCTCATGATCGAATGAAATACTTATGCTCGACAATCGCCTATTTACGCTATTATCTTGAATTACCAAATCTCCTAATAATGCAATTGGCAGACTAGAGATTGTAGCACGTTGTTCTACCCTCAAATTAGAGAATAACCCATTTCCAAAGTAGGAAGCAGACTGACCAGATGAATAAAAATTATTAATTTCTAAATTAGATTTGGGTATCGTTATTTTAGTTGTTTCATTGTTAACTCCTAAATTTTCTGATACCCACCTTGATTTAATAGCAGATATAGTGGCAGAATCTGCCAAATCATAAATATCGACTAAAGAATTTAGGCATATAAAATCTAATCCGTCGATTGTGTCGAACAGATGCTCTGTAGGCGCAATTGTATCTTGGCCCCGAATTATGTACATTGTACATAAGAGGAATAGCAAAACTGGTAGTCGCATAGTACTACAGTTGGATGCTTACACCACTAAAGTTAAATAAAGGAAATCAGCGGTTTGGTGAAAGGTAAGATGGCGGATTAAATTCAATTACATAGGCAAATATAAAAGTACAATTTCAATAATTCAAAATACAGTTGTTTAATTTTAAGGGCAAAAAATAACTTTAACATATAACGGCGAGAAATCAAAATATAATTTCACCTCAATCTAATTTAAGTTCTTTATCGCAATAATATTCCAGAAAATTAAATGTTAAGCATCTTCATTCTTTAATTTAAAAAAAAATAAAATTGATTATGCATGAAGTTGTTACCTTTCTCGCAGTCGAAACATGGCAATTACTTTACCATGGGCCATCCCACAGATTCAAATATCAAATACTTTAGATTCCTTTTTAAAGGGCGCGACGATGTATTTGCCGTTCGTTGGGAAAAAGCTGGAAAAAGCGGCTACACTCCGGCCTATCAATACGATCCGTATCTCTACCAGCGGCACAAAATGGGCGGTGGCACCTTCCAGAACTATCCCGATAAAACATTCCTGCCGCTAACCGACGCGCAAATCGCTAAACACCTGAACGGCGAACAATTGGTTGGCATTTATCCATTGCTCCCTGATAACAGTTCCTGGTTGCTTGCCGCCGATTTCGACAAAGAAAACTGGGCAGAAGAATGCAGGGCATTTCTCAAAATATGTGCGGATAACGGCATTCCAGCCTATTTGGAGCGTTCGAGATCAGGTCAGGGCGGCCATGTCTGGGTTTTCTTCGACCAGCCTTATCCGGCCGTTCGCAGTCGAAAGATTTTTATCCAATTCCTGGAGCAGGCAGGCGTTTTTTCCATTTTTGATAAAACTTCCAGTTTTGACCGCTTGTTTCCTAACCAGGATTTTCATTCAGGCAAGGGATTAGGTAATCTGATCGCATTGCCGTTGTACAAACCCACCATGGAAAAAGGCAACAGTTGTTTTGTCGACCCGGATACTTTGATGCCTTATCCCGACCAGTGGGCATTTTTGAACACTATTCAGCGAGTGAAAATTGAAAAACTGGATTCACTATATAGTTCACTGCAAAACACCTCTTCGGCATTATCTGAGCAGACGAATACAAATACGTCTGGAAAAATCTCCATTGTTTTGAATAACGAAGTTAGTATCTCTCG
The DNA here is from genome assembly GCA_035389625.1 of bacterium. Lineage (GTDB taxonomy): Bacteria > Patescibacteriota > UBA1384 > XYA2-FULL-43-10 > 1-14-0-10-43-13 > DAOOSE01. The sequence continues at coordinate 2,029 of DAOOSE010000090.1, read as the reverse complement.
CTCGGGTCTGCCCATGCTATTGATAAATTTCCTGAAAGAGGAATTCAATTTTGCCAACAGCGCTTTTATCATTAAAAAGAATTCGGGCAAAAACACTTGGGGAACGGAGCGTTTTTTCAAATGCATCAAGGAAACCGACAACGAGGTGATTGTTCCAAGAGGCGCTGTTGGCAAGATCGTCCGGTTTTGCCGGGAGCAGAAATTGGACTATGCCTTTCAGGATGCTCGGAAAAAGTTGGCACCCGTTGTTTTTTCCTGCGATATTCACTTGAGAGCACATCAACATCCTGCTATAGAAGCAGCATCGAAAAAAGATATGGGCGTGATCGTAGCGCCACCAGGCTCGGGCAAAACGGTTATTGGTTTGAAAATCATAGCGGACAAACAGCAACCAGCTTTGATTCTAGTGCATCGAAAGCAATTGGTAGAACAATGGATGGAGCGCATTCAAGGATTTCTGGGGATACCGAAAAGTGACATCGGGCAGATCGGACAAGGGAAGTATAAAACAGGCAAAAAAGTGACGGTGGTCACAATTCAAAGTCTGGCGAAGGCGCTGGAAAAACCTGGAGCAAGCGAACTCAAAAAAGCATTCGGCACCATTCTGGTTGATGAATGCCATCATGTTCCTGCCGAGACATTCCGGGACACGATTGGTCAATTACATACCTTTTATCTATACGGTCTGACCGCCACACCCTTCCGCAAGTACAATGACGGGAAGTTGATTTTTATTCATTTGGGCGAGATCCTGACAGAAATTACACCACAAGAGATCGGCGCACACCGAACGGCAAAGATCATCGTGCGGGAAACACAACTCGACGTACCGTTTAATGCCAAAACTGATAAATTTGAAACGCTGTCGAAGGTATTGGCGCATGATTCTGCACGCAACCGGCTCATTTTGAATGATATAAAACGGGAATTGGATGCCGGCCACAAAGTGGTTGTCATCACAGAAAGAAAGGAACATATCGACGCTCTATACCAGTACCTGAAATTATCTTTTGAAGTCATCACTCTGAGCGGAGAGGACTCCGAGAGCGCCCGAAAGGCGAAATGGAAAATCCTGAACGAAGGCAATTATCAGGCGCTGCTCACTACCGGACAATTCTTCGGCGAGGGCACAGACCTGAGCAATGCGACGTGTCTGTTTCTGATCTACCCCTTTTCTTTTGAAGGCAAACTGATTCAGTATATCGGTCGGGTACAACGCGGCGAACTCGCACCCGTGATTTACGATTACCACGACCGGAAAATCGAATACCTGCACCGGCTTTTCCTCAAACGGAATGTATATTACCGCAAGATCGACAGGCAGGCGACCTTGTTCGATGAGCCGGTAGAAGATGAAAGCATCCCCAAAGGCGACGTGTTTTTGCTGGAAGAAAAGGTAAAACTGCCTTTTGAACAGATTGACTTTCAATACGGAGGCATCGGCTTTACTTATCATGCCGCGAAATACAAGATCGACCTTCCATTTGAAATCGAACATCTCCACATGCGGCCGGAATTCGATGTACTGAAACCGTACTTCACCAAAATCCTGAATTCTAAGCACATCACCGTGGATATATACGCCGAATTCCAAAACGGCACGCTCGTGTCACAATTGGCCACTTCTGCCAACCTTGCGAAAATCAATCAAGAAATCATCGAAAGTGTAAAGTTCCGGTTTGTGCAAAAAGAAATGATTGGTCGGCAGGTTCCGCCGCAGGAAGGCAACCAACTCCTCGATGCCGAACAACTACAAAATACTGCCAGCAATAATTCAACCTTGTATGATTCAGGGGAAGAATTGCTGGAAGCCGTTTTAAAAGACGAGCAGGCAAAGCACTACCGGCAGTTGCGTTACCTGGCAACGCGCCACGAACATACTATCCTGAAACTCCGCTTTGTGTTGTCACCTTTCTCATTTGTATTTCTCCTGGCCGGCGAAGAACAATTCCATATTGTTCTGGAAACTTTGGACACGGAAGAAGCGACTTACATTTGGCATATCCCCAAGGATAAACAAGTGCTACGG